>JBOHTL010000471.1:0-5337 GCA_050733735.1 Gemmatimonadaceae bacterium | reverse complement strand
CGCCCGGCGATTCGCCGGCTCGCCGGCCACGCGGCGGTGCATCGTCGTCCCGTCCAGGTGCGCGTGGCCGACCCAATTTCGCTCGCAGCCCCACTGACCCACTTCCTGAGGGCCGTGGTTACGGAGGGTCCGCAGGGCTTCAGTGCGCGTCTCACCGGACCTCAGGGATCCGGTTTGATGTCGAGTATGGCGCGGGCGAATGCTCTGCTGATCGTGCCCGCGGACCGGCGCCAAGTGGCCTCCGGAGAACTCGTTGACGCGCTTCTACTCCGGGATGATCTGCAACACGCTGAACGCCCTCCCGCGGCGTGATCGGAAGCACAGCCTAAATCCAGTCGCCGCAGCAACTTGGAAGCTGCTGTGACGACTCCCTGGATGGCGCGTTGTCTGTACGACTGAATTCGCTTCAGTCCGGCAGCTCCCACCTCGATTTCCCTCGGATTCCGACAAATGTGGTCTTTCAGGCGTACGCTCGCCGCCGCTGGCGCGGTCGCCGTTTCCATCACCTGCGCGGATCATTCGGCTGGTCCAGGACGCGCGACGCTGGCGCGTCTCCCCATTTCTCCGGTTTTCCAGGTAGCTGCGTTGGAGGGTGGGCCGCGAATCTCGATTGCCACCGTTCAGGGGATTCTTCGGCGGCCGGGTTCGGCTGACAGCTCCTTCGCGCGCGCCGAAGTTCGCGGCGACAGCGCGGTCCTGCAGTTCGAGCGCATTCTCGTCACCGGCGACAGCACGCTCTACGATCTCGGCGTCCGGGCATATGACGCGAACGAGGTAATGATCTTCAAGGGGTTCCAGGAGGTCTCCGTAAAGCCAGGAGACAACGCTCCCGCGGCGCCGACGCTCGAGTACACCGCGCCCGATGCCCACGTGGTATCGCTCGACGCCGTGCTCGGAACGGATCCTGTGGCGCAGCTGGATCTGCAGTGGGCGGGCGCCCGTCCGGACGACGCAAGCTGTCTCAGTCGCATCCCATCCACGACCGCCGTCACCCAGCAGCAGCTCTCGGTGATCGGTCGCACGGATGACGAGACGATGATACCGGAGGTGCGCGTCGGCTGGAGCAGCCGCGACTCTTCGGTCGCGACGGTCGATGCGGATGGTGTCGTGAGGGCACGGTGCTCCAACAAGAGCACGTACATCGTCGCGCAGACCTACCTGGGTGTCGCGGATAGCGTGCGTGTCGACGTCGCCGCGCCGCCGTTCACGTTGCTCATGTCTCCCGAAGCGGTCGATGTCCCGCGCGGAGACAGCGCGCAGCTGCGCGCGAACTTCGTCGACGAGAACGGAAATCCCGTCGAGAGCGCGACGGTGACCTGGCATACGTCGGACAGCAGTCGCGCGACGGTCGACGCGCTCGGGTGGGTTCGCGGCATCGCGAACGGTCGAGTGCTCATCACCGCTGCGTCGAATGCGCGGACTACGGTCGGTGTCGTGGAGGTCGTGCCGCCCCTCGCCGCTTCGGTCCAGGCGGCGTTGAGCGTGGACACGCTGGCGATCGGGCAGAGCCGCCTGTACCGCGCCACGGCTTTTGACGCGCGGGGCGCCGTCATTCCGGACGCGGATCGATTCGAGTGGTTCTCCTCGGACTTCGGGGTCGCGAGTGTCAACAGCAGCGGCCTCGTGACCGGGCGCGCAGCGGGCAACGCGATGATCGTCGTCAAGATCGACGAGCGGAAAGACACGACAATGGTCCACGTGCGCGAGGCGACTGACGGCGCGGTGACAGGCGTCATCGTCGATGCGGCCACAGGCGCGCCGATCCCCGGCGCAAGCATTGGCCGGTCAGGTGGCTCGACGGTCGTCGCCGATCAAAACGGGGCGTTCATGGTCGCGGCGCTGACACCCGGCGTGGATCTGATCATGACAGCCAGCGGCTTTGTGCCGGTCACGTTCTACGCGGTGCCGGTGCGCTTGGGCGAGACGCTGTACCTCGGCGAGCTTCCCATGGTTTCGTCGAGTGGATCGAGTGGCACCATCAGCGCCTTGGTCGTCAACGCGCTCGATGACTCGCCCGTCGCCGGAGCGACTGTGAGTGTCTTTCAGGACATCAACGCGCCGTCGACGAATCCGAACAGCGGCGTTACCACTCCCGCCGCGATCGCGCAACGCACGACGGACGCGCTCGGCAATGCGACATTCGCCGGTGTCCCGCCAGGGACCTACACATATGTGGTCACCGCGACCGGGTTCTCTTTCACGCGCAAGGTGGTGGTGTCGATCGATGGTGCCTCGTTATCCACGCGCATTGCGCTCGCCCCCGTACTCGGCACGACGCTCGGCCTTCGCGTGGTGTTGTCGTGGGGTGACTGTCAGGGCGGCGCGAGCAACCTCGTTCCCTGCGATCTCGACGTGCACATGACCGGCCCCGCGAGCGCGCCGGATGAAGGCCGCTTCCACGTGGCGTACTTCAACGAGTTCTACCTGAGCGGCGAGGACACCGTCGCCGTGCTCGACAACGACGCGACGACCGGTCTCGGACCCGAGACGGTAACGCTGCGACCCAAGTCGAGCGGGGTGTACAAATTCTACGTGCACAACTACACGGACGTCGCTGACAGCATGAGCACGCGTCTGTCGGCGTCAGCGCGCGCGCGCGTCGACGTCTACAAGGGAACGAGTCTCATCGCGACGTTCTATCCGCCGCCGGCCACGCCTGGCGTGCTGTGGGCCGTGTTCCAGATCGACGGAAGCTCGATCACGCCAGTGAACGAGATGATCCGGATTCAGGACTTCCCCGTGGTGCCCGGCACCTTCCTGCGGATGCCCGACGCGGATAGTGATGAGATTCGAAGCATCATCCGGGACTGGCCTGGGCGTCGAAAGCAGTAGGTCGAAGCTACTGCAGACGGTCAGCCACGACCTCGGCGATATCCTGAACGGCGACGTCTGAGCCCTTGGCGCGTGTGCCGTCGACCATCATGGTCATGCAGAACGGGCATGCGACGGCGATCGTGTCCGCGCCGGTGGCGAGAAGTTCCTCGACGCGCTCGACGTTGATCCGCTTGCCGATGCGTTCCTCCATGAACATGCGACCGCCGCCGGCGCCGCAGCAGAGCCCGCGGTCCTTGGTGCGCTTCGGCTCGACCAGATTCACGACCGGTAGAGCGCGGCGCAGCGTTTCCCGCGGCGCGTCGTAGATGTCGTTGTAGCGACCGAGATAGCAGGAGTCGTGATACGCGACCGTGAGGCGCTTTCCATCCTCGGTCTGCAACGGCACGCGGTTCTCCTGCAGCAGACGCTCGATGTACGTGGAGTGGTGGATGACCTCGTAGTTTCCACCGAGCTGCGGAAACTCGTTGCCCAGCTGGTGGAAACAGTGCGGACAGGCGGTGACGACCGTTACAACGTTGTAACGGTTGAGCGTGTCCACCGTGTCCTTAGCGAGCATCTGATACAGGTACTCATTGCCCACACGGCGCGCCGGGTCGCCGTGGCAGTGCTCTTCCTGTCCCAGAATGGCGAAGCGAATGCCGCACGCCTGGAGAATGCGGGCGAACGCCACGGTGATCTTCTTCGCGCGGTCATCGAACGACCCCATGCAGCCCACCCAGAACAGCACGTCCGGACGCTCGCCGCGCGAGTGAAGATCCGCCATGGTCGGGATGTTCATCCCTTCTGCCCAGTTCGCGCGGTCGGCCCGCGCGAATGCCCAGGGCGAGCCATTGCGCTCGAGCGACTCGAACGCCGGCTGCACTTCCGGAGGAAAGCGCGACTCGCTGAGCACGAGAAAGCGCCGCAGCTCGTTGATGACGTCGAGCTGATCGATGGAAACCGGACATTCCTGGACGCATGCTCGGCAGCTCGTGCACGCCCAGAGCTCGTCTTCGGAGATGTAGTGGTCGAGCAGCCGATGCTCGAGCACCTGCTCCGGCGTCCGCGCGCCGCCCGCGTCGCCGCCCTCCGCGTGCACGAACATGGGGCGGAGAAACTCCATCCGGTCGTTGGCGACGAGCGGTCCCTTCTCCATCAGCCGCTGCCGCGCGTTGACGACGATCTTGCGAGGACTGAGCGGCTTGCCGGTGATGTTCGCCGGACACGCCGCGGTACAGCGGCCGCACTCGGTGCACGAGTAGCCGTCGAGGAGATTCTTCCACGTGAGGTCCTCGACGTCGGAGGCGCCGAACTTCTCGACGTCCGCCGCCTCGAGGTCCATGGGGCGCATGACGGCACGCTCGCCCTTCCAGCTCGTGTTCGAGAAGTAGACGTTGAACAACGACGACGCGACGTGCAGGTGCTTCGAGTACGGCAGATAGTTCAGGAAGGCAAGCACCAGAAGGGCGTGCAGCCACCAGCTGGTCTTGTAGCCGATCCACGCGGCGCCGGGATCCATCCAGGCGAGTGCCGAGCCGACACCGAGCGATGCGAAGCGCGGCATCTCGACCGTGCCCGGCCGCGCGACCGAGAGAAATCCTCCCGCCAGCAGGTACGTGAGCATCAGAAACCCGATCATCCCGAGGATGATGTAGGCGTCGAGATGCTCCACGTTGTCTCCGGCGAGTCTGCGCGGGCGCAAAACGAGACGCCGGAAGTACGCGAACGCGATCGCGCCGAGCACGAACACGGCGAACGAGTCCTGCGACAGCTCGTAGCCTTTGTAGAGAGGCTCAGGCAGGAAGCGCGCGTACGAGAATGCAGGGAAGACGCCGGCGATCAGGAGCTCGACCGTGCCGGCGGTGAGGACGATGAAACCCCAGAAGATGGTGGCGTGCATCGCGCCGGCGATCGGCTCACGCAGGATCTTCGTCTGCGCGATCCCGACGCGCAGCACGTTCCAGGCACGCGCGAATGGACGATCCGTGCGATCCTCGGACTTGCCGAGGCGCATGTACTGCAGCAGCCGCTGGACGTTGAGTGCGAAGAATCCGGCGGCGACGACCAGGACGAAGAGAAAAACGACGTTCTCGATGATCAGTGCCCCTTCTTTGCTTCCTGGATCGCGCTCGTCAGCGCGGGAACGACCTCGAACACGTCACCCACCACACCATAGTCGGCAACCTTGAAGATCGGCGCCTCGGGATCCTTGTTGATCGCAACGATGGTTTTGGACATTCGCATGCCGGCGAGGTGCTGAATTGCGCCCGAGATGCCGACCGCAACGTACAGCTGCGGGCTCACCTGGCGCCCGGTCTGGCCAATCTGATCGGAATGCGGGCGCCATCCTTCGTCCGTCACCGCCCGCGTCGCGCCGACCGCCGCGTTGCCGAATGCTGCGGCGAGATCCTCGACGAGCTTGAAATTCTCCGGACCGCGCAGCCCGCGTCCCCCGGCAACGATCACGGGGGCCTCCCCGAGATCGAGCTTTCCCTTCGCGCCCTCGATCACTTCCTTCACCTT
>JBOHTL010000470.1:0-7594 GCA_050733735.1 Gemmatimonadaceae bacterium | reverse complement strand
GGTGCACGGAGCACAAGGACAACATTTACGGCATGGGCCGATCGACCACACCAGCTGCGCCGGCCGCGAGTCGCACGCCATGAGCCAAGCGTGTGCCTGAATCAATACTGAAAGTCAGCGACTGCGGCTGCGCCTTTTCTCCACGTAGTGGACGCCGGGAAGCGCGGCGAAATGCTCGTCCTGTGTCCACACCTGGGCGCCGGTCAGCTTCGCGGTTGCATATACAACGCTGTCCGCAAGCGGCAGCCTTAGTTCCACCCCCAGCCGCGCGGCGTCGAGGGCCAACGCGGCATCCAACTCAACGACACGTCCTTTGTGCATTGCCGCCGCTCCTACCAGAGCGTCTTCCTCGCCTCTCTCCCTGAGCAACACCTTGAACACCTCGAGAACGCAGATCGACGGCACAACGAGACGACCCGTGTCCTCTATCGGTGCCGCGAACACGTCGGCCGAACGCTCTCCGGCGAAATAGGCGAGCCATGCCGACGAATCGACGACATTGCTGGACATGCGTGCCGCGGCCATTTACTCGCGGTCCATGTCCCGATCGACGGATGTGTCGATGCCTTTCACGAATCCTCGCAGCTGCCGCGTGGGCCGGATGGGAATGAGCTCCACTCGATCGCGATACACCAGCGCCTGCACTTTCTGACCAGGCGCCAGCTGCAGACGCTCGCGAATTTCACGAGGAATCACCACCTGAAACTTCGGCGAAATCGTCACGATCGGCACGCGCATGCTCCAGAGTATGACGACTACAATATCGATCGCACCATCGTAATACACCAGACTGGTGCATATCCTTTCGCCCTTCGCGCCCTCTCGCTGGTCGCTCGCGCGCCGAGGAAGTGATTATTCTTCACGATGCCCAGAAAACCCAATTACGGATTCGAGAAGCGCCGCAAGGAGCAGGAGCGCCAGAAGAAGACCGAGGCCAAGCGCGAAGAGAAGCTGCGCCGGAAGGAGGAAGAGCGCGCCGCCAATCCTGACGACGCGCCCCCGGAACCGAATACGGCCTGACAATACACAAGCAGTAGCAGTTACGGCGCGTCGAGCTCCTCGAGTAACCTGAGATAGCGCGGGTCGGAACGCAGGACATCGAAGGGCGGCGACTGGTTGATCCACGGCAGCCACCAGTGCCGCTCTTCGAAGGCCTGCCAGAGTGAAGCAATCGCCGCATCGCGATCGCCCAGTCCAAGCTGCACAAGCGCGATCTGATCCTTCGGCACGTAGCTCGTGTCGGCTCGTGCCTGTAGCCCCGCGAGGATGCGGCGCGCGTCGTCATGGTTCCCTGCCCGGCCATACGCGTAGCCGAGCCGTGAAAGTGCGGGCAGCTGCTGCATCGCCGGCCAGGCCTGATCCAGCGCGTCGATCGCCTTGTCGTACCGACCGAGCTCGATGTACGTGCGCCCAAGCACCGCGTTCACGGCACCGGAGCCGGGATCGAGCTTCGACGCCGCCAGGCCGTGCTCGAGCGCCTCGTCGAAGCGCTGCGCGGCAAAGAAGGCCGCGGCGAGCACCGCGTGCTCGCGCACCTGTCGTTCGATCGGCCCTCTCGGCTCCGCGCGCCGGATGGCCAGCGCTTTCCTCGTGAACTCGAGATGTTCGTCGAATCGGCGCGCCGCCGCGAGAAAGCGCGCGTACCGCTCGTGCGCCAGCGCCGAGCGGGGATCGAGGCGCAAGGCCGCGTGGAACTCCTGCTCCGCCCGCTGCCAGTCGCGATCATATATAAGGAAGAGATCCGCGCGGGCCAGCCGCGGCTCCACGCGCGTTGAATCCAGGCGAACGGCGCGCTCGGCGGCGGCCTTCGCCATCGGCAGGATGTCGCGCGGCGGGAAGAACTCCGCCAGTTGCGTGTATGCGTCCGCGAGACCGGCAAATGCGCGCGGGTACATGCTGTCCAGCGACGCGGCGCGCTGGAACTGCTCGATGGCGGCCAGGGTGCGCGCACGCGTTCTGTTCGTCAGCAGATATCTGCCGCGGAGATACGCATCATAGGCCGCGACGTTCGCGGTGCGTCCCAGCGGCGACATCAGGTTGGCACCGGCCGACAGCTGCAGGCTGCGCACGATCGAGCGCGCGATCTCGTCCTGCACTTTCAGGATGTCGCCAATCGGCCGATCGTACGACTCGCTCCAGATGTGGTAGCCGGTCTGCGCGTCGATGAGCTGAGCCGTAATGCGCAGACTGTCGCCCTCGCGGCGGACGCTGCCCTCGAGCGCGGTGGTCACGTCGAGCGCGTTCCCGATCTCGCGGACGTCGACGTGCTTTCCCTTGTAGGCGAAGGCCGACGTTCGCGCCGTGACCACGAGTCCCGGCACCTTGCTGAGAATCGTCGTGAGATCCTCCGTGAGACCGTCGCCGATATAGGCATCGGTGCCGGCAGCGCCCATGTCGGCGAACGGCAGCACCACCATGGAGGCAACCGGATTCTCTTCCCCCGTATAACTGATCCCCGCCGACACGATGACGACGGACGCAACCAGCGCCGCGGCCGCCCCCGCCAGCGATCGCAGCGAACGACGACGCGGCGCGGTCGGTGCCGCCGCCGACACGGACGGTTCGTCCGCCGCAACTCGAGTGTCTTCCGGACGCCGGAGCTTGACGAAGTCGCCGGAGCCGTTCGACGCTTCGCTGCGTGCCCGAATGGCCGCGGCAATCTGCTGCGTCTCCGGCGACGGCTCGGCGTCGAGCTCTTCGCGCATCCGCGCGGCAAACTCCATGTAGTCGCGCAGCGCCCCGGCGCGATCGCCGGTTGCGTCACGCGCGCGCATCAGGCGGCGGATGGCGCGCTCGTTCGTGGGATCGAGATCGATCGCGCGCGCCGCCCAGGCCACGGCTTCCCGCCCCTGCCCGCCCTGAATCGCCTGCTCGGCGCACCGGTGCGCGGCATCGACCGCGGCACCGCGAAGACGCACACGCTCACCGTCCGCCCAGCGCTCGAACTCCGGAGCGTCGGACACGTGGAATCCGACGAGGAAGTCGCCTTCGTAGATGGTGAGCGCTTCTTCGAGCGCGCCTCTGGCGATCGCGTCCTCCAACTGAAGCACGTCGACGGTCAGGAGCGCCGGATTGATCGCGACGTCTTCGGTGCGACTCACGATGGCGTCGGCGCCGAGCGACCTGCGCAGAAAATGCAGGCTCTGGCTAAGAGCGTGCCGCGCACGGGCTTCGTCGAGCTCGGGCCAGAACATCGCGAGCAGCGTGTCGCGCCGGTGCGCGCCGCGCGGCCGGCCGAGCGCGAGATACACGAGCAGCGCCAGGCGTTTGGGCTGCGCGAGCACACCCGCGGCTTCGTCGCCCGCGATCTCGAGACGTAATGCTCCAACGGTTTGCAGCCGGATCATGCCCACTCCCACCCGGGCAGGTTGGTGAGGGGACCCGGGTAAACGCTTGGCTAGCTTACGATTCCCAAAGGGACGCCACAAGATGGGGCGCTATTGGTCCGCGGACGTTCCCCAGGCGTTCGAGGGCGTCAGATCGCGCGCAACCTGGCAAGTGGATCCACGCGAGTTGCCCGCCGCGCCGGGACGACCCCCGCCGCGAGCGCTACAACCATGATCGCGATCACGACCGTCGCCAGGATCGCCGGGTCTCCAGGCTCCACCTGGTACAGCCACCTGGTCAGCACACCCGTCACCGCCAGGGATCCGGCGACGCCCACCACCACACCGGTGAGCGCCAGCACGCCCGTGCGGCGCAGTACCATACGCGTCACATCACTCGGCGCGGCGCCAAGCGCCATCCGCAGCGCGATCTCGCGCGAGCGCTCCGCCACGTCGTACGCCAGCACGCCGTACGTGCCGATGGCCGCGAGCAGGAGCGCGATGAGCGCGAAGGCGCTCAGCAGTCGCGCCTGAAATACCGGTTCCGACACGGCCTCCATCATCGCGTCGTCCATGCTCATCAACTGCTGCGCGGGCAGACCTGGATCCGCGTCGCGCAGCGCGCCGCGCATCGCGGACGCCACCTGCGCCTCTGGTTCCGTTCGCACCACGTAGGTCATGTGACTCAGCAGGAACGTCCACTCCCCCTGCTGGTATGGCTGGTACATCGTCGAGTGCATCGCCATCGACTTCTCCTGCACGACGTCGCGCACGACTCCGACCACGGTCAGCCAGTCCTCCGGCTGCTTCGGCTCCGACTGCATCGAGATGCGACGACCGATCGGGTCGGCGTTGGGCCAAACGCGCTCGGCGACGGTCTCGCTCACAATCACCACGCCTGGAGCGCGGTCGTCGTCGCTCACCGCGAAGTCGCGTCCGCGCACGAGACGAATGCCCATCGTCGCGAAGTAGCCCGGCGTCACGTACATCTTGTCGACGCTGTACCCCTCCGGCAGGGGCGTCGCTCCTTCCACCACGAAGTCGCCCATCACGCCCACCGGGCCCATGGGTCTGTACGACACCCCCGCCGCGCGACGCACGCCAGGCATGCGCTCCAGCCGCTCGACCATTGAGGCGTGAAAGGCACGCTGCCGTGGCGGGTCGGCGTAGCGCCCCGAGGGCAGATCGACGGACATCGTCATCATGTGGGTCGCGTCGTATCCCTTGTCCGCGGAACGCATGCGGACGAAGCTCTTGATCATCAGCCCCGCCGCGGCCAGGAGGACGACGGCGAGCGCCACCTCCGCGGACACGAACACGCCGCGCAGCCGTGACTGCCTGCCGCCGACGGTACGTGCTCCTTCTCCCCGTTCGATGGCGTCGCGCGGTGGGCGCCGCGCGCTCTGCAGCGCGGGGAGCAGGCCGAACGCCAGCCCGGTGAGCAGCGAGACGGCGATGGTGATCCCCACGACCCACCAGTCGAGACGCACTTCGTCGAGGCGCGGGATCCGTCCCGTCGGCGCGATCGCCAGGAGCAGCTGCACCCCCACGCGGGCGACGACGATGCCGAGCGTGCCTCCGGCCAGTGCCACGAGCGCGCTCTCCGTGAGCAGCTGGCGAACGATGCGCGCGCGGCCCGCGCCGAGCGCCACGCGGACCGCCATCTCACGCTGCCGCGACGCGGCGCGAATGAGGAGCAGATTGGCGACGTTGACGCACGCGATGAGCAACACGAACGCGACGGCGCCCGAGAAGATGAGCAGCGACGAACGCGTGTCGCCCACCAGGTGGTCCTTGAGCGGCACGATCGACGCGATCGAGCGGCTGCTGTCGCCGGGCTCGCGCGGCATCGCCTGCATGATGGACACGAGCTCCGTGCGCGCCTCGGTGACTGACACGTCGTCGCGAACGCGGCCGAGCACGGAGTAGATGTACGCGTTGTGATCGTCGAGGATGACGGTGAGCGGTGTCCAGAGATCGGACCGCGCCGGAAAGTGGACACCCGGCGGCATGACGCCGATCGCCGTATGGGGCACGCCATCCAGAGTGATCGAGCCGCCGACGATGCGTGGGTCGGCGCCAAATCGCTCGCGCCACAACCGATCGCTGAGCACCACCACCCTGTTTCGTCCCGCGGACTCGTCGTCGCGCGAGAAGGCTCGGCCGAGCGACGGTGCGACGCCGAGGACCGGAAAGAGCTCCGCGGTCACCCGGGCGCCGGTGAGACGCGTCGCGTCCCCGGTACCGCTGAGATTCGTGGCAAACCGGTTGTACGCCGCGGCGCGCTCGAAGCTCCGCTGCCGCTCGCGGTACGTCAGCCACTGCGCGTCGGCCAGCGTCGGCGGCAGCTGGAACGGGATGTCCACCGGCAGGTACGAGACGAGGAAGAGCCGGTCCGCGTTCTGGAAAGGCAGCGGGCGCAGCACGACACTGTGAACGACGGTGAACACCGCGCTGTTCGCGCCGATCGCGAGCGCCAGGGTGAGAATCGCGGCGACGGTGAACGCCGGCGTGCGGCGCAGCGACCGAATGCCATAGCGGACGTCCTGCACCAGTCGCTCGAGCCACAGGCCGCGGCGCTGCCCGCGGGTGACTTCCTTGATGTGGGTGACATTGCCGAACTCGCGCCGCGCGGCCGCCTCCGCGTGCTCGCGCGATTGTCCGCGTGCGACACGCTCCTCGATGGCCTGGCGAAGATGGAACGCCAGCTCGTCGTCGAGATCGCGATCGCGGCTCACTTCCCGCTCTCAGCCGGAGTGCCGAAGATCGCGGCGATGGCCTGCGCCATGCGCTCCCACCGGGAGCGCTGCGCCAGCAGGTGCTTCCTGCCGGCGGCGGTCAGGCGGTAGACGCGCACGCGCTGTCCATTCTCGGAGATGTCCCAGCCCGCGGCGATCAAGCGCTGCTTTGCGAGCCGGTGCAGGGCCGGATACAGCGATCCGGTCTCCACCTGCAGCGCGTTGGACGACCGCGCGCGGATCATCTGGGCCACGGCGTAGCCGTGCTGCGGTCCCCAGCGCAGGGTCTGGAGGATGATCATGTCGAGCGTGCCCTGGAGCAGCTCGACGCGGGAGAGGCCGCGAGGAGACATGTGGGTGTAGACCGTCTACTGGGTGGATGTAGACTGTCTACATCCCCGGGCGCTGTCAAGCTCCGATGTCGACCACCACCTTCCCAATGACGTGCCCCTGCTCGATGCGCTCGTGTGCGCGCGCGACTCCGGGAACACCGGCGGGTCGCGATGGAAGTCATGGGTGCGATGCGCCGCAGCTTCCGTTCCCAGAAATGCGTTCGGTCAATGCGCGGGGAGCGTCGATTTCGGAAAAAGATGCGGTGGACCGAGCCGGTCGCCGGCGAGCGTATACAGATACGCACCAATGTCGCGAGCGTGCTGCTCGGTCACATTCAGATCGGGCATGGCAGTCCCCGCCTGGACGCTGTCGGGATTGCGGATCCATGCGATCAGATGATCCGCGGTATTCGGCACCTGTCCGGCCAGGTAGACCCGGTCGGCAAGTGAGGTGAGCGGCGGCCCCACGCGTCCGCGCGCCATGGGCACACCTGGGATCACGTGGCAGCTGCCGCAGCCGTACGCGAGGATCAGCGCGGGACCGCGCGACGCGTCGCCGCCGGCAACGCGCGGACGCGGCATCACCCGGTCGGCCGCGCACCCCGCGCACAGCGTCGCAATGCACAAGCACGCGCCGAGTCTCACCTTGCCACACCCGGTTCGCACAGCGGCGCCAGGAAGACCGTGATTCCCTCGTATAGAATGCCGACCGCGAACACGCCGGCGAGCACCAGTCCCACGACGAGCAGAAAGCTGGCGCGCGCGGTACGTTCGCCCATGCGCGCGTCCCACGCGTCGTCGAGAGGACGGTCGATCTCGCGCGCGATGCGCCAGCGCCGCCGCGCGATGAAGGCGACGACACCCGCCGCGATCAGCGCGACCGCCGACACGCCGGCCAGGGCCACACGGGCTGCCGTCTCGTTCACGCCGCTGGAACAGGCCCACGCGATCAGCACGTACGAGCCCAACAGGTGAAAGGTCCATGCGGCCGCCCCGCCAAGCAGCGCGACGAGCAGCACGGCGGGTCGCGGACTTCCCGCATCGTCCAGCGTGCCGCCCTGCGCCTCCGCGCGCTCGATTCCCGTGCGCGCCATCAGCCGCCTCCTCCGCCAACGAGTCGTGGCCAGAGGTGCACGACCCCGATCGCCACGAGCCAGGTCGCCGCCGCCGAATAGGCGACGAGCGAGCTGTTGAGCGC
>JBOHTL010000469.1:0-5611 GCA_050733735.1 Gemmatimonadaceae bacterium | reverse complement strand
GCGCGGATCCGACCAGCACCGCGTCCGCGCCCGCTTCGGCGGCCTTCCGGACATCCTCGCGTTGGTGCACTCCACTCTCCCATACCGCGATCACGTGCGGCGGGATCATGGGAATGAGTCGCTCCGGAATCCGTTCATCCACCTCGAGCGTCTCGAGATCCCGGCTGTTCACGCCGATGATCTCGGCCCCGGCTTCGATGGCTCGCTCGAGCTCTCCCTCGGATCTGACCTCGACGAGCGTCTCGAGCCCGAGCTCGCGGGCTGCATTGACCATCTTCGGCAGATCCTCCGGCGACAGTGCGCGCGCGATCAGGAGAACCGCCGACGCATCGGATGCCACTGCCTCGAGCAGCTGGACGCGATCGATGTGAAAGTCCTTCCTGAGAACGGGGAGCTGGACGCTGGCGCGCACGGTCCGAAGGTCGTCCAGCGATCCGCCGAAGAATTCGGGTTCGGTGAGCACCGAGATCGCGGCCGCGCCCCCTTTCTCGAATTCGCCGGAGCGTCTGGCATCCATCCCTTCGTTGAGGATGCCCTTGGACGGTGACCGCCGTTTGAGCTCGGCAATCACGGCAACGTTGTCGCGGCGAAGCGCTGACCGGAGCACCGGACGGGTTGGTCGCGCGCGTCCGGTGCGATCTCTGCCATCTAATGAAGGGAGGCGCTTTCGGGTGGCCTCGAGGATGGCGCCCAGAGTGCCGCCCGGAGGTGCCCATGTACGCGAGACTTGCACTTCGGTCCTTCTTCGGATAATGTGGTATTTCGGCAGTTGTTCGGTTTCCGTCCGAGATCAGCCGTCGGCCTGAGGGGCCAGCTATGCCACTGACGAAGCGCCAGCGGGAGATCCTGAACTACCTCGAAGCGTATAGCGAGCAGAACCGCTATGCGCCGAGCTTCGAGGAGATTGCGGAGCACTTCAACTATAACTCGCTCGCGACCGTTCACGAGCACCTCAGCAATCTCGAGCGCAAAGGGTACATCAAGCGCTCATACAACGAGAGCCGCGCGATCCAGATCCTGCCGAGCGAAGTCACTCCACGCGCTGTGGAGCTCCCTCTGCTTGGTGCCGTCGCCGCTGGCGTGCCCATCGAGGCGATCGCCCACGAAGAGACGTTGACCGTGCCCGAAAGCTTCATCGGGCGCGGCGGTAATCATTACGTGCTTCGCGTGAAAGGAAACTCGATGATCGACGAGCACATTCGCGACGGCGACTTCGTGGTGGTGAACGAGCGTCAGACCGCCGACAATGGCGAGATGGTCATCGCCATGCTGCATGGGAGCTCGGCGACGGTCAAGAAGATGTACCGCGAGCGCGACGGCAGGATCCGGCTTCAGCCGGCGAACGAGACCATGGCGCCGATGTACGTCCACGAGAACGACATCAGCATCCAGGGCGTCGTCGTCGGAGTGCTTCGCCGCTACTGAGCGGCGTACGCTGATCTGAGTCGCTCGAGCGCGGAGAGCCCGGCGCCGCTCGAGAGGGCGTCCTCCGCGAGCTCCACTCCCTGCTCCAGGTTCTTGGCGCGGCCGCCCACGTAGAGTGCCGCGCCGGCATTGAGAACCACGGCTCCCCGCGCGGCCTTGGTCGATCGACCGCCGAGCACCGCGAGCACCGTCTCCGCGTTCGCCTGCGGCGGACCGCCGGCGAGATCGTTCGCGTCGAGTCCTGTGTATCCGAATCGCGCTGGATCGACGGACCACTCCGTCACGTTTCCGTCACGGATCTCGACGACCTGAGTCGTCGCGAGTGGCGAGATCTCGTCCATTCCCGTGCCGTGCACCACGAGCGCGTGAAAGGTGCCAAGCTCCCTGAGCGCCCCGGCGAGCAGCGGAACCCTGCGTTCGTCGGCGACACCAACGACCTGACGCGCAGCCAGGGCAGGATTCGCGAGCGGCCCGACGATGTTCATGACGGTCGGAATCGCAAGCTCACGTCTCACCGGGCCGACATGACGCATCGCTGGATGCATCAGCGGCGCGAACATGAAGACGATCCCCGCCTGAGCGAGCGCGCGCGACATCGTCTCCACCGGGACGTCGATCTTCACACCGAGCGCTTCGAGGACATCCGCGCTGCCGCACTGCGACGTGAACGAGCGGTTGCCATGTTTGGCGACGCGCACACCGGCGCCGGCGGCGAGCAGCGCGGCCGCGGTGGAGATGTTGAAGGTCTGCACCGATCCGCCGCCGGTGCCGCAGGTGTCCACGAGCTCGTCGGGGCGTGCAGCGTCCAGACGTATCATCGCGCCGCGCATTGCCTCGACGACGCCGGCCACCTCGCTCGCGGTCTCCCCTTTGGCGCGCAGTCCCATGAGCAGCGCCGAGACCTGCACGGGAGACGCTTCGCCTGACATCACCAGCTCGAACGCCGCGCGCGCCTCGTCCCGGCCCAGCGATTCTCCCGCGGCCAGCGTCCGGATTGCGAGCTGCAGCGCCGAGCCCGACGTGCTACCCGACACTCAGAGTCTCGACGAGACGCTCCGGGAGCCGCGCATGTGAGGCGACGAGCGCGATGACCAGGCTGAGTAGTCGCACGCGCTCCACGTCCTCGTCCACGAAGACGCCCTGCATCACGCGGTTCGTGAGGTTCACCACGCCGACCAGCTCGTCGTGATACACGAGTGGGAAGCTGATGAACGAGCCGCTGGTGAAATATTCGTCCTTGAGGAGCGGGTGGTCCTTCGCGTCCGCCACATCCTGGACGAGAATCGGCTCGCGGTTGGCGGCCACTTTCCCCGCGACACCATGTCCGATGCGAATCCGCGCGCCCTCCGTGATGTTCGGCGCGATGCCCTTCGCCGCGGCGATGTAGAGCATTCCTTCCTCGGGCGCGCGCAGCAGCAGCGAGCAGCGCTGCGAATGCATGTCGTCCCCGACGAGCGCGAGCAGGCCGTCAGCGAGCTGGCGCGGATCGTCCGTCGTGCTGTCGAGCGTGAGCACCCGGTCGATGAGATAGAGCGTTCGGGTGCGCTGACGCAGTTGTTCGCTGCGGCGATGCAGCTCGATGTGCGCTTTCTCCAGCTGTTCCACGGCTGTGCTGACCGTAGCCTCCACCGCGTCCAGTCGTTTTTGCGTGCGCCGCGCGTCCTCCACGGCGTGCGCGAGCTCGCGCTCCAGCTCGACGACGCGCGCCGGATTCGCCCCGATCGCGAACTCGCCCGTCGCCGCGAGCAGCTTCGTCTCCAGCGCTGAGAGCTTGCGCTCGTATTCGCCGTGCAGGCGTTGCGTGAAATCCTCGAGCGCGGCGACCGCTTCCTCTCGCGCCTCGTGCTCGAGAAAGCGCGCGTGAGCCATGTCGAAGAGCGCGACCGCCGGCGCGAAGCGCTCCGCGGTTCGCGTACCGAAGATCTTGCGCGGCTCGTAGAGCACGAGCAGAGCCGACAGGCTGCCCTCGAAGCGCAGCCCCCGGACGTTGAGGATGCCGCCTTCTTCGGGTTTCCTCAGGTCGAAGAGTCGCGCGTACTCGTCCGACGTGTCGCCGAAGTCGACGAACTGGCCGCCCGCGGTGATGGCGATGCGCTCCTTCTGCGGCAGATGGTCCAGCGTGGTGTCGAGCGCCACGATGTCCGGCGTCCGTGACGTGACGAGCACGCGCTCCCGCATCAGCGATCGCCTGCCGTCGAATCGAACCCAGGCGAGCTGCGCGAAGCGATCGAGCTCAGCGAGTGATTCGGAGAGTGCCTTGAGAGCGCCTTCCACATCCGTGGCGACGCTGAGCGACTGGGCTAATGAGGCGAGCGTCCGCGGGGGCATGGAGGGCCGAAAAGGCGCCGCAAGATGGGTCGTCGGGCGACTGCAATGTGAGGGCGTACGTCGTGTAAAGTCAATCGGTTGGACGCTCTCAATTTCTTGACTTCACCTCCTGCTCCGGTAGTTTTCACGCAATGGCGGAGCGTACCGTGCAGCTCGTTCTGCACTATGACGGCTCGGGATTCAGTGGATGGCAGCGACAACCCGAGCAGCGCACCGTCCAGGGCGTCGTGGAGCAGGCACTCGAGCGTTTGTGCGGCGGGCAGGTCGCTGCGCTCGGGGCGGGCCGAACGGATGCCGGCGTTCATGCGCGTGGACAGGCCGTCGGGGTTCGCGTTCCCGAAAAGTGGACCCCAGACGCACTGCGGCGGGCACTGAACGCGATTCTGCCGGAGGACCTCTGGGTCGCAACCGCCTTCGAGATGCGACCGGATTTCCACGCACGTTACAGCGCCATCAGTCGCCGCTACGCGTACTACGTCGGCACCGACGACGCCGCGCATTCCCCATTCCGACGCCGCACCGAGCTCCCGGTGGATTTCGCCGTGGATCGCGACGCGCTTCGCGCGGCGGCGGCGCAGATTGAGGGGAAGCATTCCTTTCGCGCGTTTGCCGTGAAAGGCACGGCGCCGGAGCGCGATGCACATCGCTGCGACGTGCAGCTCGCGCGCTGGGAGGATCGCGTGCAGGGCAGCGGCCTCGTGTTCGAGATCGAGGCGAACCGCTTCCTGCACCACATGGTGCGGTTTCTCGTGGGGACGATGCTGGATGTGGCGTCCGGACGCCGTCCGCTGAGCGACATCGCCGAGCTGCTCCGGTCCGAAGACAACAGCGAGGTGTCGCCTCCCGCCCCTGCGAACGCGCTTTTCCTCGACGCCGTGCGCTACCCGGCAGAGCTGTATGTGACGGCATGACATATCGCTCCGCTCTCCTCATCGGCGCGCTGGCACTGGCGCTCCCCACCTGCCGCGAGACCAGGCAGTCCGCCGCGGCGGAGCTCGCGCAGCAGAACACGTCGGCCCAGGTGAGCGAGTCCCGGAAGACGGCGATCACCCAGGCGGTCCAGCGCGTGGCGCCGGCGGTCGTCACCATCCAGACCGAGCAGGTCGAGCGGGTGCAGGCTGACCCGTTCTTCGAATGGTTCTATGGCCGATCGACCACCGAGCGCGTGGTGCCGGGACTGGGATCGGGCTTCATCGTGCGCTCCGATGGCGTCATCGTCACCAACGCGCACGTGATCCAGAACGCGGAGCGGATCAACGTCATGATGCGGGACGGCCGCATCTATCCCGCGACGCGCATGGGCGCCGACGAGACCAACGATATCGCCGTGCTCAAGATCGAGGGCGAGAATCTGGCTGTCGCGGCGCTTGGAAACTCCAACGCCGTTCTGATCGGCGAGTGGGCAATCGCGATCGGCAATCCCTACGGCTTCGTGCTCGGCAACTCCGAGCCCACCGTCACGACGGGCGTCATCAGCGGCGTCGGACGGAACCTGATCGCGCGCAGCGAAGGCCCGAC
Organism: Gemmatimonadaceae bacterium; assembly: GCA_050733735.1. Classification (GTDB taxonomy): domain Bacteria; phylum Gemmatimonadota; class Gemmatimonadetes; order Gemmatimonadales; family Gemmatimonadaceae; genus DASPMP01. The sequence goes on along the minus strand of JBOHTL010000469.1, from coordinate 340 downwards.
CGCGTACTTCGACATGATCCAGACGGACGCGTCCATCAATCCGGGCAATTCCGGCGGTCCACTCGTGAACGCCGACGGCGAAGTCATCGGCGTGAACAGCTCGATCTACTCGCCCAGCGGCGGCTCTGTGGGCATCGGCTTCGCCATCCCGATCAACCGCGTGCGCCGGATAGTCGAGGATCTCGTGGCGCACGGCACGGTGCGGCGTCCATGGATCGGCGTGCGACTGCAGTACCCGCAAAGCGCCAACGTTCGCGACGCCATCACGGCGGGCGCCGTGATCGCGACCGTGACGCCCGGTTCGCCGGCCGTCGCCGCGGGTCTCCGGCCGGGTGACGCC
>JBOHTL010000468.1:0-2725 GCA_050733735.1 Gemmatimonadaceae bacterium | reverse complement strand
CGCGCCGTTCGCCGGTGAGGTGCTGTACGTCGTGGCGACGCCGGCGATGTCGCGCGGTGAGCCCGTCGCAATGATTGGCGCCACTCGACGGTAATTCGGTTACGCTCCCAGGCGGCGCGTTGTAGAGGGACTGCTGGAGATCCTGGGGTAGCCATGGACTCGGCAACCACAAATCGCGCGGTCAGACCTCGAATGACTCCCACGCGACCTTCATGCGCGACATGAGCGCGAGATACGCAGGATTCGACCTGAAATCCACGAAGCACGGATTGCCGGAGGACTGCCACGGCCAGTCGGTCGCTCCCAGCGACATCGCACGCTCGAGCCACTCGATCACACCATCGCGTTCGCCCGCCATGCCACACATCTCGGCGATGCGCAGGCAGAAAAACTCCTGACTTCGCGCCACGGCACCGAGGCCGGAGTCCAACATCTCTCGAAGCGGAGCCAGGTCCTGACGTATCGCGCCGGCGTACGCCCGGGCGAGCTGGCCGAACAGCGTCCGCGGCAACGCGGTGGCGAGATCGTCGAGCACGTCGAGGGCTTCACTCGTGTGCTGCGCCCAGGTGAGGAGCAGGCCAAGCAGGTAGCGACCCAACGCACTCGCGGGATCCATCGCGAGCAGCCGCCGGTAGTATGGCACCGCTTCTTCCACGCTGCGATCGGAGGCATTGGCCCAGCCGAGCACGCAATGATTCATGGGCGTGAGCGGATCGATGGCGATGAGGTGCGCGCCATGCCGCCGCGCCATGTCCGGCTTCCCAGCGGTGAGATACGCATAGGAGAGCCAGAAAAGCGCCTCCGGGCTGTTCGGGTCCATGGCGAGCGCCTGCTTCAGCGTGCGCACTCCGTCCTGCATGGCACCGGCGCGAACCTGAAGGCAGCCGCGCACGGCGAGACCAAAGCCGCTCGACGGATTCACCGTCAGTGCGCGCGATGCGTACTCATTCGCCAGCGCACCGCAGTCCTGGTCCAACCGCAATCCCGCGTTGATGCACTGGAAATAGACGTATCCCGTCGCCGCGAGCAGCAGGTCGCTCGCGCCGAGGTGCTCGACGCCGTTACGCAGGTAGCGCAGGGCGTTCTCGATGCCTTCGTCGGTGAAGCGCCAGGCCTCGAACATCGCGCTGTGATAGCACTCGAATGCCGCCAGGTCGCGCGAGCGCCGTTGGGTGAGACGCTCTTCCTCGGCTGGCGAGAGAGCCACCTGAAGAGCCGCGACGATGGTGCGTGAGAGCGACTCCTGGATCGCGAAGACGTCGTCCAGAGTTCCCGTGTACTTCTCTGCCCAGACCGGCGTGTCTCCCACTGAATCCACAAGCTGCGCGCTGATACGCACGTTATTCCCGGCACGCCGGACGCTTCCTTCCAGCACGTACCGCACGTCCACCTCGCGCGCGATGACGGGGAGCGGGGTCGTCGTGCCCTTGAGACGCATGGCGGACGCGCGCGAGATGACCCGCAGCGAGCGGATCTTCGAGAGATCGCTGATGATCTCGTCCGTGAGGCCGTCCGCGAAATACGCGTTCTCCGGATCCGGGCTGAGATTGGCGAACGGCAGCACGAGCACCGACTGCGTCGCCAGTGAAGGTGCATGCACGGTGGTCGCGCCGGTGTCGAGATCACGGAGGAGGTCGGCGGCACGCGGATAGCGGGCATCCCGGTCGGTGGCCAAGGCCCGGCCGACGACGGCGTCGAGCCATGGCGGGACCGCCGGATTGCGCGTCGCGGCCGGCGCGGGAGTGCGATGGAGCCGCTGCGCCAGGACAGCAGGTGCGCTCGCGCCCATGAATGGCGGTTCCCCCGTCAGCATCTCGTAGAGCACGCAGCCGAGCGAGTAGATGTCGCTCCGCGCGTCGAGCCTGGCTTCTCCGGCGGCCTGCTCGGGGCTCATGTAGTGCGGCGTGCCGAGGAGGAGGCCGGTCTGGGTGAGGCGTGCGTCGGCCGCCCGCGCCTCGTCGAGCGCGGCGGCGATGCCGAAGTCACATACGATGGCGTGCCGTCCCGTCGGCGTGCCGTCGATGGGACCGGCGACGAGAATGTTCTCGGGTTTGATGTCGCGATGAACGATGCCGCGCGAGTGCGCGTAATCGAGCGCGGCAGCGACCTGCCGGGTGATCGCGATTGCTTCCGGCAGCGGTACACGCGCATCGCGGGCCAGGCGGTCGCGCAGCGACTCGCCGGCGATGAGAGGCATCACGTAGTAGAGAAGTCCCTCGACTTCGCCGGAATCGAAGAGCGCGAGGATATGGGGATGGTTGAGCTGTGCCGCGATCTCGATCTCTCGCTGAAAGCGGGCGAATCCGATCGTCGCGGCGAGTTCGGGCCGCAGCACCTTGACGGCGACGTTCCGGAAGTGCTTCCGATCTTCGGCGAGATACACCGTGGCCATGCCGCCGCGTCCGATCTCCCGCTCGACGCGGTATCGGGAATCGAGCACAGCGAGCTGCTGGACGGTCACCGGGAGACTATGCATCGCGGTCACTGGCGTCGCCAGCTGTCGGGATAGTCGCTGACCTGACACCGGACCGCGTTCCTACCTCGACCGCCTTGCGGATTCTACGACGGCACCTCTGCTTCGACGCGGGCTTTGACAGCTTCCCCGTATAGAACGCTCCACTGAGTCGCGAAGGGGTGCCAATTCCCCGCGAGACGCTGCTGCTTTTTCGCGAGACGGTGCGAGCGATTCATGAGACGCTCCCGCCGATTCGCGACAAATCCACAC
>JBOHTL010000467.1:0-4061 GCA_050733735.1 Gemmatimonadaceae bacterium | reverse complement strand
TCTACCGCGTGCTCGGCTACGCGGTCTCCGTCGACGGGGCGGGCCCGGGATGCCGTTCCTGCCGACACCTGCGCGCGGTGGCGCGGCTCCGCCCCGGGATCAGCCGTGAGGCGTCGCAGCGCGAGCTCGACGGGCTCATGCTGCGGATGGCGGCGACGTACCCGACTGTCTATCGCGGCGACGGCACCGTGGTCGAACGCCTCGCGGACCGCGTGACACAAGGCACGCGAGCCATCTTCCTCGTCACCATCGGCGCGGTGGCGCTGCTCCTGCTGATCGCCGCAGCCAACGTGGTGAACCTGCAGCTCGCGCGGGCGGCCCGTCGCGATGAGGAGTTCGCCGTGCGAGCGGCGCTCGGCGCGGGACGCGGGCGCATCGCGCGCCAGCTGCTCGCAGAGGGAGTGGTCGTCGCCATTCTCGGTGGTGCCGCCGGCGTGGCCCTCGCCGCCGTCGCCCTGCCATCGCTCGTTGCACAGCTGCCGGCCACGCTGCCGCGACTCGATTCCGTTCGCCTCGACTGGCAGGTGCTGCTGTTCACGTTCCTGCTCGTCGCGCTGTTCGCCATTGTCATCGGTCTGGTTCCCGCGGCGCAGGCGGGACGGAGATCGCTCTTCGACGCGATTCGCGCCGGCGGTTCGCGCGCTGGTGGCGCGCCGCATCATCGCGCGCGCGCGGGCATCGTCGTCGCCGAGGTCGCGCTGGCGCTGATGCTGGTGGTCGGCGCGGCACTGCTCGGCCGCACGCTCGTTGGTCTGCTGTCGGTGGACCTCGGCTTCGAGGCGAACAACGTCGTGACGATGTCGGTGCAGGCGGCGGGCCCGCGCTACGACAGCGCACGCACCATCTACGCGCACCACGACCTCGTGCTGAAGTCCGTGGCACGCATCCCCGGTGTCACCGTGGTGGGGCTCACGTCGCAGCTTCCGCTCGGTGGCAACATGGACCAGTACGGAATTCGCGACCGTGACAACCCTCCGCAGGATCGCGACAGGGGGACGGACGCGGAACGCTACGCCGTGTCGATCGACTACATGCGCGCGATGGGAATCCGCCTGCTCCGCGGCAGAGCCTTCACGGAGGACGAGGCGCGCGACACAGCCGTGCGTGTCGTCATCGTGAGCGACGTGCTTGCGGGCCGCATGTGGCCGGGGCAGGACGCACTGGGCAGGTACATCTCTGTGGGCGGCAGCGCTCCGGGCGCAGAGCCCGAGTACTATCGCGTCGTCGGAGTGGCAGCGGCGACGCGCCACTCAGGTCTGGACGATGGTGCGACGTCCCAGGTGTATGTGCCTGAGCGGCACTGGCGCTGGGCGGAGAACACGATGACGCTGGTGGCGCGCGTCGACGGCGACCCGAAACATTTCGTTCAGGCCGTTCATGAAGCAGTACGCACGGTCGATCCCATGCAACCGGTGATGGAGCTGCGGACGATGGAACAGGTGGTGTCGCGATCCATCGGACAGCGCCGGCTCGGGATGCTGCTCTTCGTTTCGTTCGGCGCGATCGCGCTGCTCCTCGCGTCGGCGGGGATCTACGGCGTGCTCGCGGGCGCGGTAGCCGAGCGGACGCGCGAGTTCGGCGTGCGCACGGCGTTCGGCGCGACGCCGGGCTCGATCACCGCGCTGGTGCTGCGTGACGGCGCCGTTCTCGTCGTTGCGGGGCTGGCGATCGGCGGGGCCGGAGCGTTGCTGCTGTCTGGCTATCTGCGCGCGCTCCTGTACGGCGTGGACGCGCGCGATCCGGCGTCGATCGCGATGGGCGTGGCGGCAATCATGATCGTTGCGCTCGCGGCGTGCATCGTCCCTGCACGGCGTGCCACGCAGGTCGATCCGGTGACCGCGCTGCGGGCTGACTGATCAGGCCTGGTAGTTGGAAATTCGGCCGCATCCGACCGGCGTCGGCAATACAGGCGGCACGCGAACTGCGGCTCGTGAAGTCTTAATTGTGAGAAGCGGTCAACGTAACTCCCGGAACGCCAGCTTTCTCGGCCACATGAAGGATCTCATGCGATACCAGGCGACATCCGCACTCGCTGCACTGTGTCTCGCATCCGGCGCTTTTGCGCAAGCGCCGACCTCCACCGATGCCCTTCCCGTAGTGGAGACGGTTGGAACCGGCGAGCGACGTGTCGCGCCTGATCGTGCCACCGTGATGCTTGTGGTCGAATCGAGGGCCGAGGGCGCCAACGCCGCAGCCGCGGCGAACGCGCGTGCGGTGCAAGCCGTCCGCGACACGCTCGCGCACAGCGGCCTCGATTCCGCGGTCACCACGGCTGGCTACCACGTCGGAGTGCGGTACGAGCCGGTTGATCGAGGAGCGCCGCGCCAAGCGGGTTATGTGGCGCGCACGGCATTACGCGTGCGGCCCCAGCGCATCGACCAGGTAGGCCGCGTCATCGACGTGGGACTGGCCAGCGGCGCGACTGGTGTTGAAGGAGTCTATTTCGAATCTTCGAGGATGGAGGAGGCGCGCCGCGAAGCCATGAACGACGCCTCGGCGGCCGCTCGCCGCGACGCCGAATCACTCGCGCGAGCGCTCGGCGGATCGCTCGGACGCTTGATCTCGGTCTCTACCGTGGGCTCGATGGACCCACGACGCCTGAACATGACGCTGGCCGGCGGTACCGCCTCTGCGTTACGCACGCTGATCACGCCGAATGAGATCGTGGTTCACGCGGCCGTCGAGACACGCTGGCAGTTCATCCCGCGCTGACTGCTCGGATCATCGGCTCAGTCGAACGCGGCGCCAGCGTTCGGTCGGCAGAAAGAACCCGAAGGCGGCCCCGAACGCCGCTCCCCATTTCGCGCCTTCCTCCGCCGCCCGCCATTCGCGCGAGTAATGTGGCCACTCCGAGCCGCGTGGATCGTTGTCGAGCACCACGGTTATCGCGCCGACGATGGCGCCCGCGAACGCGCGCTCGACGGCGCTCGCGACGCGCGACGGACGACCGCGACTGACGTCGAGCCGCCTGATCGACTGACGCGCGACGGCGAGCGTGCCCTCCGTGCCCGGCACCGACAGGTGCAGCGTGTCCAGCGTGACGGATGCCACGGTGCCGCGGAGCTGCTGCCGACGCCAGGGTCCCTGCTCCTGCATGTACGGTTCCGGGACCCACACGCGGATTCGCATTCCGCTCTGCACGGCCTCCGGGAACTGGGCGTTCGCCAGTCCTGGCACCAAGGCGATGAGGAGTGCAGCGATCGCAGGTACCGCAACAGAGACACGAGTCATATCACCGCCAAGTGGAGGATGTACGTCATTCCTTCACGAACTGGAGCAGGTCGCCGGGTTGACAGTCGAGCGCCGTGCAGATGGCATCGAGCGTGGAGAAACGCACCGCGCGCGCCTTGCCGGTCTTGAGGATGGAGAGGTTCGCCAGGGTGATGTCTACCTTCTCCGACAACTCCGTGAGCGTCATTCGCCGGGAATGGAGCAGATCGTCAAGCTTCACATGGATGGCCATGCTCACACCGTCCCTTCGATGTCCTCGCGCATGCGCGCGCCGTGCGCGAACACGCGGGCGAGCACGAACAGCAGAAGCACCGCGATCCACGGCGTGAACGAGAAGGTCCAGTCGATGTCGATCGGCTGCGCTGGAGTCGACGCGAGACTCGCGAGCACCCCTACGACGAGGTGGAGCAGCTCCGCCCCCAGCAGCCACCACGCGATCGCATTCAGCCGCTCGGCGTTTTCCAGCACGAATGGCTGGCTGTCGCGCACGGAATCCACGATCTGCAGCAGGCCTGTCAGGATCCGATGGGCGATGAAAGCTCCGGCGAGACCGACAAGCATGATGGCGCGCATCGCCAGCGTCGTTGTGCCCCAACCTGCCGCACGCACGCCGAGTGCGCCGAAGAGAAGTTCCGGCGACGCGATGCTCACGACCAGCATGAGGCCAATCCCAGCTGCATACGCCATGTTCAGGATGCGCAGCCAGCGCAGCACGCGTCGCGACAGTCCGAGGGCGCCCGGATCGTCGTATTGTCTGCCGTTTCTCATTATGGTGTGGGTAGGAGATGTTTAACGACAAACGATATTACATACATCGAGCAGCAATATCA
>JBOHTL010000466.1:0-4343 GCA_050733735.1 Gemmatimonadaceae bacterium | reverse complement strand
GGCTGAGTGTGAGAAAGAGCGCGAACGCGCCGCTAACGAGGAGCATGTACTGCAGCAGCTGCGGATGCGGACTGAGCACTGCGAGCCCTATCGTCAGGGCGAGGACGCCCCATGACCAGGCTCGGTTGTCGCGCACGCCCCGGACGATCATCCAGAGCGCGAGCGGAAACAACGCGCTCACGAACAGCTTTCCGTCATGGCCGGGCGAGGCGTATCCGGCAATGGGCCCGCTGAGCATGTACGCCAGTCCGCCGACGAGCGACCCCCGGAATCCGACGCCGTACGCTCGCAGGAACCCGAAGGTGAACAGTCCAGCGAGGAACAGATGGATGATGAATCCCCACGTCATGGCGACGTCGGTGGGAAGCATCATGCGCAGCAGGAACGTCGGGTAGAAAATGTCGCCATGCATGGCGGCGATGTACGGCAAGCCACCAAAGAGGTATGGATTCCACTGCGGGAATCCATTGCCTGCCTTCAGCGATTCAGCGGCGAACTCCCGAAAGGCATAGCCCGCGATGTACTGATCGCTCCTCCACCATACGAGAAAATCTCCCCATAGCGCGGGATACGCGAGCAGGATGGTGGCCACGGCGTACACGAGTGCTGCCCACGCCATCGCATGGCGCGGCGCAAAGGTGTCGTTCACGGCAGCGCGAACCTCAGCGTGTGGAGCCGACATCGGTGCGTGAATCCGAGGGACGCGGTGGCGGTGGTCGTATTCGGTCGATCGCAAGAAACAGCAGACCCGGCACCAACTCGAGCAAAGTTAGCCACAGCCGGGACGCGACAGTGACCAGCGCCGCCTGTTTGTCCGTCATCAGACTCAGCGTCGCCAGCATCCACAGCATCACCGCTTCGCGGGGTCCGATGCCGCCCGGGATCAGGAGAAACAGGTACCCGACCACGTATGAGGCGGTGAATACTGCGATGTAGTGCCAGGGCGCGCCACCAGCGTCGCCGATCAGTCCGCGGACGAGCCAGAGGAATGCCATTCCATACAGCACCCACGACAACACGTTGCCGCCGGTGGCGATCGCAATTGCCCAGCGCGGCGGCGCGGAGATCGACGCGTCCCGGCCGATGACCCGGCCCGCGACCGTACTGAGACGCGGAAGCACGTACGGCAGCGCGACGAGCCCGACGACCGCCGCTACGAGCAGGGCCACCGCCAGCGGCTGTGCGCGCGCGTTCCATTCGCCGAGGAACCGCCAACTCAGGAGCATCACCAGCGCGAGACCCGTCGCGATGTTGAGCACCGTGCTCAGGATCGCTGCGCCCGCGGCAGCGACCGGCGACACGCGTTCCCGCTGAGCCAGGGCGCTCATCGCCCCAATCTGCCAGATCTTGCCCGGCACGTAGCGCCAGAGATTCGAGATGCTCCAGATGCGTGCCGCGCGCCAGAATGGAAGCGATGTGCCGCCCCTCCCCCCTGCCCCGGCGAGCAGAATGCGCCATACCTGGATGAGCAGCCCGTATGTCGCGAGCACGATGGCCGCCGACACCGTGAGCGCGAGCGCATTCACGTTGGTCTCGAGCGGCTCGGCCCGGACGTCCCTCCATTGCTTCGCGAGATCGCTCCCGATGAAATAGATCAGGAGCGCGGCGGCGACGAGCTGCGCCGCGACGAACAGCTTACGTTGGCGCGCCTGCAATCGCCGTTCGGTAGATCTCGAGATACCGCCGCGCCACGGACTCCGGCGCGAACGTCGACACCGCGTGCATTCGGCCCGCCGCGCCAAGCGACGCGCCACGGTCGTCCCGCTGCAACAGGCGTGCGATCGCGTCTGCGAGCGCGCCGGGTGACCGCTCTCTGACGAGCAGACCGGTGCGCTCGTGGTGCACGACATCGGGGATCCCGCCGCTTTCGAAGGCGACGACCGGCGTCTCACACAACATGGCTTCGACAGCGACCAAACCAAGGCCCTCGTCCGTCGACGGCACGACGAGGGCGGCCGCCGACCGGTAGAAGCTCACCAACTCGCGCTGGGTCCGCGCGCCGTGGAATCGCACCCTGTCGCGGAGGTTCAACTCGCCCGCGAGCCGCTCGAGCGATTCACGCTCGTTGCCATCGCCGACGATGTCCAGCGACACCTCTCGAGGCAGCTGCCCCAGGGCCTGCAGCAGCAAATCGACGCCCTTCTGCTTCGTCAGCCGGCCGACGAACAGCAGCGTGTTCGACTTGCGCGCGCTCCCCGTCCCCCCACCCGCCCCACGCTGTCCGTCCGCGCTGAACAGCTCCGTCGCGACGGGCATCGGCGCCACGGTCGCCGCCGGAGACGACACCAGCGACTGCGCTTCGTGCGCAAGCCATTTCGAGACCGCGGTGATGGCCGCGGAGCTCTGCAGCACGTGCCGGAAGGCCGGCCGGCTCATCGCCACCGAGCGCGCGATGCGCACGTCGGAGCCGTGCAGCGTGGTGACGAGCGGCGTGTGCGAGAGTTTGGCGAGCCATGTTCCCACCAAACCGCTGGGGAACCACCAATGCGCGTGAACGATATCCGGGTGCAGCTCGCGTCGCGCGCGCACCGCGGACCGGAACTCGGCGCCGAGAAATCCAAGCATGGTGAAACGCGCGCTCCATGAGTCGCGCACCTGCTCCGCCATGTTCCCGACGTACGCCAACGTCTCAAAGCGCCTGGGCGCGTAGTGAAAGCGCTCGACGCCGGTGCCGTTCAGTCTCGCCGAATCGGCGACGCCGGCGGTCGCGGGGGCGACCACGCGAACGTCGACGCCTTCCCTGCCAAGCGCGGACGCGAGCCTCAGAAGGAAGTTGCCCGCGACGTCCCCTTCGTATCGCGGAAAGCTGTGCGTGAGAAACAGGACTTTCATCGATCGATTGCGCGGCGCCCGCCTCCTCCCGCTCCGCCGGCGTCGCGGATGGCCGCGAGCTCGTCGAGTCGCCGCCTGACTTCGCGGAGCTCCGCACGCTGGCCCGCGATCTGTTCACCGAGGAGCCCCGTCGCGAAGAAGATGCTGCCCAACACGAGGCATGTCTGAATGAGCGTCCACACCCACCGCACGCCGATTCCCTGGATCGCGAGCACGGCGAGCGCGACCAGCCCTGCGACCGCGCCCAGCGCGAACAGCCCGGCGCCGAGCATGCCGAACAGCAGGAGCGGCTTCTTGCCGAAGCGCAGCTCGAACCAGACGGCGAGCATGTCGAGCACGCCGATCGGAATGCGATGCCAGCTCGCGAACTTCGACTTCCCTGCATGCCGGGGATACAGCGGCACCGGGATTTCGCTGACCGAGTATCCCTGGGCCGCGGCGATCACGATCATGTAGCGATGCCAGTCGGGGCGCACCGGCAGATTGTCCATGATCTCACGCCGGTACGCTTTCACCGAATTGAGATCCTTGACCCGCACATTGAACAGCCGGCGGCTCAAGCCGTTGTAGATGCCGGAAACGAATTGCTTGTCGTAATCGCCCTGCTTGAAGCCGGTGACCATGTCCATGTCGTCATCGCCGAGGATCGGCGCGACGAGACGGGGAATGTCCTCCGGCTTGAACTGCAGGTCGGCCGGATAGAAGACCAGTATACGCCCACGCGAGTGCAGGTAGCCGGTCCGCAGTGCATCGGCGACGCCGCGCTGGCTGCGGTGCCGCGCCACGCGCAAAAAGGCGTACTGCTGCTCGAGGTCCCGAAGGACGCGCGCGGTGTCGTCCACCGACCCGTCGTCGATGACCACGACCTCGTAGGTCGCACTCTGATCGCCGGCGAATGCCACCGCCGCCTGCTCCATGAAGAGGGGCAGATTCTCGGCTTCGTCTTTCGCCGGAACGAGAACGGAGACGTCAACTGCGTTCTCGGCGGCGCTGCCAGCGCCGGTGGGTTTTCGGCGGCGCTGCGCGCCGGTGAGCAACTGCGACGATTGCGCGTCGGCAGCCACGTTCATACCCGCTTGCGCATCCGCGCCGACAGCACTCCGAGCTGATCGCGGTACTTCGCTACCGTGCGGCGGGCGATCTGGACGCCGTTCTGCTTGAGGATGTTGACGATGGCCTGATCTGTCAGGGGGTGACGCGCATCTTCGTCCGCGACGAGCTTCTGAATCTGCGCCTTGATGCCGCGGGCGGAGACGTCTTCCCCGCCCGTCGTCGACAGTCCCGACGAGAAGAAGAATTTCAGGGGGAGCACGCCGCGCGGTGTCTGCACGAACTTCTCGTTCGTCACCCGGCTCACCGTGCTCTCGTGCATCCCGATGTGTTCCGCGACCTCGCGCAGCGTGAGCGGCCGGAGGTGCTGAATGCCCTTCTCGAAGAAATCACGCTGCCGGTCGACGATGTAGTTCGTGACCTTGAGCATCGTCAGGCGCCGCTGCTCAATCGCCTGGATC
>JBOHTL010000465.1:0-10587 GCA_050733735.1 Gemmatimonadaceae bacterium | reverse complement strand
GACCATGAGCGTCTTGGCGAGTCCGGGTACGCCGACGAGGAGTGCGTGGCCGCCGGCGAGCAGCGCCATGAGGATCTCCTCGATCGCGTCGCGCTGTCCCACGATCCGCGCGCCGACCTGCGCGCGCAGGGCCGCGAGCGCCGCGACCAGCTGCGCCTCGTCGTCGGACCGCACGCGTCCGATCACATCGCCGCGCTTCGGCTGCTCCACTATCGTGTCTCCATCCGGCTTGAATGTATTACGCGGGCTCGTGCGTGCACGTTCGCGCCGCTATCGCTGGGGCGAGGGACGGCGGGGTACCCCTTCGCGCGTACGCTCCTCGCGCTCCTCGCGCTCGTCGCTCCGCTGCGGCGTCCACCCGCGCATAGACCGGCGCGGGTGCCCGGCCGCCGCAGAGGTCGCGCTCTGAGTGCCCTCACCGCCCCGTTCCATGCGCGCTCTCTGGGAGCCCTCGCCGCTCCGCTCAATTCCGAATTGGTCGGCCTGCCGGGCAGCGAGACAAGGGCCCTGCGCGCGGCGCGGCCGGTGGTCAGCGATCCTGTGGGCGGAGCTTAGCGGGTCGAGCCGCGGCCGGCCTGCAATCCCTCAGGGACGTGCACTGAATCGCTTTCACGGGCGCGCGGCGGTCGCCGCGAGTGATTGCACGCCGACTGCCGCGTTCACGGCCGCTAGCGTCGCACCTCGCAGTGCAAAGACTAGCCGAGCCGGTCGAGCACGGACCAGACGAGCAGTGGCACCATGATCTCATGGTGCCCCGTGATCTCGTAGCCCTTGCCGCTGTGCAGCGTGGGCCGCTGGACCACGTTCATGCGCGGCCGATAGTGCCGCACCATGTCGAGATCGCAGGTGACGAAGTTCTGCGGTCTGCCCTCGTGCAGGTTCCGGGCGATGGTGAGCGCCTTGAGGAACACCTCGGGCATGATCACGGCGCTTCCCAGGTTGAGCACCACGCCACCGTCATGCAGCTGCTCGAGGTGGTGCGCCAGGCGACGAAAGTCGCGATGACTGGTGTCGCCGATGGCAGCGCCGCTGGCCGCGGGGTGCTGGTGGATGATCTCGGCGCCGATCGCGGCATGCACGGTCACGGGAACGCCGAGTCGGGACGCGCTGAGCATGACCGAGAGCTCCGGGTGAAGGAGCTTCGCGTTCCCGAGCGCAACGGTCAGCGACTCGCCCATCCCCAGTTCGCGTCGCGAGCCGTCGATGAAGGCTTCGTTCATCTCGCGCCCCGTCTCATCGGCCATGCCGAAGGTGCCGTCCTTCAACCCGGAAGCGACGTCCTCCGAGGTGCCTCCGAAGCGAGCGATCTCGAAGTCGTGAATCGCCGCGGAGCCGTTCATCGCGACATGCGTGACGACGCGCCGCTCCATGAGCGTCACGAGCAGCGGCGCCAGCCCGGTTTTCACGATGTGTCCGCCGAGCATGACGACGACGGCGCGCTCGTGCCGGGCGGCGTCGGCAATGGCATCGACGACGCGCCGAAAGTCGCGCGCGACGAGGATGTCGGGCAGCGAAGCGACGAAGGCGTGAAAGGAGCGATCCGTGCCCGGCGACTTCGCGAACTCGTCCGCGCTCACCTTGTTCTCGCGCCGCAGAACGGGCACGGTACGGAGCTCCGCCAGATCAGCCTCCCGGGGCGTCGATCCCCCCGAGTCCGGCGGACGGCGGCTCATTTTGAGCTGCTGCTGTCGCTGGCGGTTGCCGCCGCCGTCGGCGGCGTGTAGGAGCGCAGGTAGAGATTGAGCGAGCCGACCTTCATGTCGGATTTCATCTGCACCATGAGCCGCCGGTCGTCATCGGTGAGCCAGACTTCCGCCCTGCCGTCCTCCGAGAAGATACCGCGTGCCTTGATGATCGGCCGAATCACGATCGTCTCGAAGGTGCCGGCCGGAACGCGAATGCGTTCCTTGCGGAGCACCTGGATGCGCACCGGATTCCGATCGGGGCGGAAGTAGCGGTCGAAGACGTACTCCTGGCCGACCTGCAGCGGAATCGTACGGATGAAATACAGAAACGAGCCGTCGTCGAGCGGCATGTCCACGGTCGGCTGCGGCTCGCGCTCGTCTTCGACGTATGTGCTGCCGGGATAGATCTCGAAATGGCGCTCGCGCTCGTAGCTCCCCTGGTCCAGCTGCTGATGGAACCGCAGCGACGCGAACGTCCGCGTGTCGATCCAGCTCTGCATCCGGTCGTTGACGCGAAAGCCCGGGACGCCGCCCCGAACCCGGAACTCGATGTGCCAGGTATCGCGGCCACGCACTGTGTCGAGGCCGATCACCTGCATGGAGCCGCGGCCGACGCTGAAGAACCCGAACTTGACTTGATATTCGGCGTGCTCGCCGACGCCGAAGGGAACGTCCATGCGCCACGGTTTCGGATCCACGACCGTCGCCACACCCGCGGTGTCCTGCGCGCTCGCGGCGAAGGCGAACGTCATCGTCGTCAGCGCGACGCGGATCGGAGTTTTCATGAGGTAACCGCCCCCCCCTCGGTGCGCAGCACGCGCGCCGACCTGTAGAGCGCGATTGCGGCTTTCCACGGACGCACGCGCGTGGACCGCGGACGCAGCTCGTAGCGCGGAGAGAACGTGACAGCCTCGATGCGGCGCGCATGGCGCGACGCGCGCACCAGCAGCTCGACGTTGGCGGACCAGCCGTCGAAACGGACGATCGGCTCGTCGCCCGCCTGCTTGAGCATGTCGCGGATGATCGAGATGCGGTACACGCGCAGCGTGCCGAACGGATCATTCACATCCGGAAGATCGATGAAGGGACGCGTGACGAGTGGGGCGACGCGACGCAGCAGGCGCGCCGGTCCGGGCCATGCGTCGGACACCTCGCGCTCCGCGACGACCAGGTCCGCCCCCCCTTCGAATCGTTTCACGAGATCCGGAATGTTTTCCGGACGATCCGTGAAGTCCGCCTGCATCGTCAGCATGCCGTCGCGGCGGGGATAGCGCGTGCGCATGGACACGGCGCGCGCGAGCGCGTTCAGCGCGAAACCGTAACCGCGGTGCTCGCCGTTGCCGAGGACGCTCAACGGCAGCACTTCTCCATACGACTGCAGGGTATCCGCGGTACCATCCGTGCTCCCGTCATCATAGACGAGAATCTCGTACTCGCGCGCGAACTCCTGCATGACGCTGCGCAAGCGCCAGAGCAGCAGGCCGACGGTCGGAGCTTCGTTGTATGCGGGGATGCAGATGTAGAGCACGCGAGAAGAGGAAGGGGTGCGAGGTGCGAGGTGCGAGGTGCGAGGTGCGAGGTGCGAGGTGCGAACCTCACACCGCTAACCGCGCACCGCAACAGTACTACACGGACGGGCGACCAGGGTTCACCGCAACCCGCGCATTCTCTTGCATTTCGCCTGCGCGATGATGAGGCTTCGGGCGCTAGCGTCCGGTACATTTCCAGCCACCGATAACCGGAGTTCAACGCATGCACCGCACGCTGCTCCTGCTGGTCGCGCTCGCTGCCTGTGCCCCCGCCACATCGACGACACCGACGACGTCCGATCCGGTGAGCGCGGTCGCGGCCAACGAACTGCGACGCGATCTCTTCATGTTCGCAGCGGATTCATTTCTCGGCCGCGAGACCGGAACTGCAGCATCGAACAAGGCCGCGCGATTCATCGCCGAGCGAGCCATGTCGCTCGGCCTCGAGCCGGCGGGGGACAGTCTGTATTACCAGCGCGTCCCGCTCGTGCGAAATGTCCTCGGGCCCGGAACGCAGTTCAGCGTGTCCACCGGGACCGGCATCGTGCCGCTCGCGCTCGGCCCTGACCTCGTACCGATCACGAATCTCGGTGTCGGAGCGCCATTGCCGCGGCGCAACGTGGAGGGCGACCTGTTCTTCGCTGGCTACGGAATGACGACCGACGGACGCAGCGACTTCGAAGGGATCGACGGCCCGGGGAAAGTGATCGTCATGGTGCATGACGCTCCAGCGACCGTCACTGATTCTGCCACGCGAGCACGCCTCACCGGCCAGGACGAGATCAGCCAGCGCATCCTGCGCGCGCTGCAGCTTCAGCCCGCGGCGATCATCCTGCTGATGCATGGACCTACCGCGGAGTTCTACTCGCTCGCGACCCCCGACCTGCTTCGGTCGGTGTCTACGGCGCCCGGAGATCGCACGACGTCCGATGCACAGCGCCCCCTGCCGATGGTCCTGATCGGCCTGGCGAAGGAAGGCACGCCGCTGCTTCCGGCAGACTGGAAGACCAACGACGCGCCGCGGCCGGTGGCTGGCCGCCGCTTCACAGGCCGCGTCGAGCTCCGCGTCGAGCCCTTCACGGCGTACAACGTCGTCGCGGTGGTGCGCGGTACCGATCCGCGCTTCAACAAGACCTATGTCGCGTTCGGGTCGCACTTCGATCACATCGGAATCGTGCATGGAAATCCTGCCGACACGATCGCCAATGGCGCGGACGATGACGGCTCGGGCACCGTGACGATGCTGGCGCTCGCCCGGGTGCTGAAGGCATCGCCGCCAAAACGTTCGACGCTGTTCGTCTGGCACGTCGGCGAAGAGAAAGGACTGCTGGGCTCAGCGCATTTCACCAACAACGCGACCGTGCCGATCGATTCCATAGTCGCGCATGTCAACATGGACATGATCGGGCGGCGCGGAGGCGTGTCCGCCAAGTTCAACTCGGCAACGCAAGGTGCAAGTGCAGCGAACAAACTGTTCGTGCTCGGGCCGAATGCTGCGCCCAACAATCAGAGCAAACTGCTCGGCGCCATTCTCGACACCGTCAACGCGCGCCAGTCTCCGCCCATGAATCTCGACTACGCGTTCGACACGCCCAACCACCCGGAGCGCTACTACTACCGCAGCGACCACTTCAACTATGCGCAGAAGGGAATTCCGATCCTCTTTTTCTCGACCGGATTCCACGAGGATTATCACAAAGTGAGCGACGAAGCGGACAAGATCGACTACGATAAAATGGCCCGGATCGGTAACCTGCTGGCCGACCTCGGGCGCACCCTCGGAAACCGGGAAGCACGACCCCGATAGCACTCCTAAGTATCGAGTGCCAAAGGTTTTACTTCTGCCAGCCTGAACCGTCGGAAGGGTATAGGGCCTGCCTACGTAACCTTCGAACCGGTCACGTGTACGGTCACTGAGGAGGACGTTGCGGATGATCCTTGCCAATGCTCGGCAGAGGTTGTCGCGAGAAGACGCTCAGCTCGCGGTGCGTCTCGTTGCTCATGATGACGCGCACCAGCTCGACGAATTTCAGCAGCGTCTGGTCGACGACGGCATCGATGCCATTCTCGATGATCCCCGCCTTCCGGCCGCACTGCTCCGTTCACGGTACGGCGCATACGCGTCGCTCCCGCTGTTTCTGTATGTGATGGTACGGCACGCCCTGCTGCGTGCCGGGGAACGAGATCGCGCCGTCAGCGATTATCTCGCGGCCATGCTGCTCTCTTTCGGGCACAAGGGGCGCAATGAGCAGATCAGCGAGAACGACGACGAGCTGTACGGCACGCTCGCCTCACTGCTCGATGACGTGAACGACCGCGATCCACGCCGGGCGTTCCTGGTGCGCGCGCATCTCGGCAACCGCGCCCTCTGGGTCGCGGGTCTTTTCCCGGATCGGGTGGAGCAGCGCAAATGGCGGAAGGGCGGTCCTGACCTCGGCTATTTCGAGGAGCTCGGGAAGCGCGGCTTCGAGCTGGCCGCCGAGCATCGCATCGCCGAGCAGTACGGAATGTCCGATCTGTACGCCGCTGTGGCCGCGCGATTCGGGCTGCTCAGAGTGGCGCTGAACTCGGTATCGGACACGCTGCTCTTCCCGAATGTGAACACCCCCGAGCGCCTGATGCGTCAGGTTTCCGACGAGGCGCGCTGGAAGCTGGCGGGATAGCAAGGCGAGAGCATCAGTCCTCCTTCAGAACGGTGCTCGGCTGGATCGCGAGACTACGCCGCGCCGGTCCCAGCGCGGACAGCACACCCACCGCGGTCATGAATAGCGCGATGGACGGGATGATGATCACTCCACTTCCTCCCAGCATCTCGCCATTCGTCAACGAGTTGAACGACGCAGCGAAGATGGCGCCGATCACGACGCCGCCCCCGACCTGTACGACGGCGCGCCGGAAGACCGACGAGAGCACGCGATAGCGCTCCGCGCCCAACGCCATGCGAATCGCGATCTCCCGCCTGCGCTGCGTCACCATCACTGACATCAGCGCGTAGACCGCGGCCGCGGAGAGAATCAGGACGCTGAGCGTCACGGCGACGAGCGCTGTGGCGAGCAGCGTGATCTGGACATGCGACGCGCGGATGACGTCATCCAGCGGCTGCACTTCGCGCAGATGCAGCGATGGGTGCACGCTCGCCGCGGTCTCCCGCAACGTCGCCGCAAACGCCGCAGGCGCCGTGAGTCGAGTCCGGATGGCAAGAATGGCTGAGTTTGACGGTGCAACCCCCGCCACCCGGTACCACGCGGCATACGCGTTCCCGAAGTCGACGTACGCCGGAAAGTCGGCGACGACGCCCACGATGTGGAACCATGGCCCGTGAACCGTGACCTGTCCGTTCTCCCATCGAGCCTGTCGCACGCGCCGGCCGATGGGGTTGCGTCCCTGGAGAACCGTTTCCACGAACGTGCGGTTGACTACGACCGCCGTCGACGTCGAGTCCACGTCCGACGGACCGAACGTGCGGCCGGCGAGGAGTTGCACTCCGAACGCCTCGAACCAACCCGGGGCCACTTCTCCCAGGCGCGCGACATTCATCGTCGGCGGCCAACCTTCGCGGCCGCGGACGGTGTCCATGCCTGCGACGCTGTCCACTTCTATGCGATAGTCGACCTCTTCCCCCGGAATGCGACTCGCGAAAGTCACTACGTCGACTTCGGGCAGCTCACGCAGCCGCCGGATCAGCTCGTCGCGTCGCGCCGCGAACTGCGCCGCGTATGCCCGTTCCTCCTCCAGGGTGACCGCCTCGAACACGTCGCGATCCATCCACACGGTCGCCGACAGATATCGATTCGCCGCGAAACCGGGACCTTTCAGCGTCGACTTCACGGACTCCGCCGCGAAGTACGTGGCCACCGGCATGATCGTCACCGCGAGTGCCACCTCGGCGACGATGAGAGTGGTCCAGGTCCTCCCCATCCGGACGCTCGCGCCGCCGCCGGAAAGCCGTTTGAGGCTGGCCTGCACGCGCCGGCCGGTCAGCTGGAGCCCCGGCACCACGCCGATGATCCCTGCGGCAAGCACCGCGAGCGCGACGAGATAAGCCAGCGTCGCACCGGGGATACTGGCGCTTTGCCAGAAGGGGAGTCCATCGAGGCCGATCTGCATGAGCCACCCTTCCACCTGCGCCGATACCACCGCGAGGATCGCGAGCCCCAGTGCTGCCCCCACCGCCGCGAGAACGAGCGCCTCCCCGAAGAGCTGCGACACGACGCGTGCGCGACTCGCGCCCAGGGCGCTGCGGATGGCGATCTCACCCTGACGCGTCGCCGTGCGGGCGTACACGAGTATCGCGACGTTGACGGCGATGACGATGAGCAGCAGCGTCACGCCGATCTGGAACGTGCGAATCCCCAGCGCCGTGCCCGGTTCGTCCAGCTCCATCCAGGATTGCGCGAAGGGCATCAGCGTGGGGCGAAACCGCCCGTGCACGCCTGGAACGGGTTCCGGCTTGAGTACGCCCAACGTCGCCAGCTCGGCGCGCGCCTCGTCCAGCGTTGCGCCTGGAGCAAGGCGCCCGAAGACGAACATGCTCGGACCTTCGTATGGCTCGAATGCGAGCGGGTCGACTCGTATCGGGACCCAGAGGGCGTAGTTGACGGGGAACGCGAAGCCGGGCGGCATGACTCCGATCACGGTGTGCGGCTTCGCGTTGAACAGCACGGTCTTCCCGATGACGCCGGAGTCCGCGCCGAACCGCCTGGCCCAGAGGTCATGTCCCAGGACGGCGACCGCGGGCGCGTCGAGGAGCTCGTCGGCTTCGGTGAAATATCTGCCTATCATTGGCGGCACGCGCGCAACGCGGAAACCAGCGGCGCTCATCGCGACGCCACGAACGGGCTCGAGCTGGCCGTCGGTGGAAGACAGGTTGCGTGCAAGGGGGCGGAATGCCCCGAAGTCCTGGACCGTGCGCATCTCCGAACGCCAGCGCAGGAAGTCGTGCAGGATGCGGCGCTCGGGGCCGCTCCCCTCCCACACCTGGATGCCGATGATCCGATCGCCTTCGTCGAGCGGGAGGTTCGGGTCGCGGATCATGGTGAGCACGCCGAGGACGCCGGCACCGACGGCAATGGCGACCCCGATCGCGATGCTCCCGATCGCGGTGAGCACCGGATAGCGGACCAGCATCCGCGCGCCGAGCTTGGCGTCGAGCCATGAAATGCGGAAGGTGTCGAACCAGCGCAGTCCGCGCGCCTCGCGCCCCGCTTCCTTGTAGTTGTACGTCCCCCCGAACTCGACGCGTGCCTGCCGCGCCGCATCTTCGGAGGACATCCCCGACTTCACGAGATCCCGGGCGCGCAGCTCCATGTGGTGCTCGAATTCGGCTCGGATGTCGGCGTCGACGCCGCGCCGCATACCGGTCCAGAGCGAGCGAGCTCGCGCGATCAGGCCGGAGACCATCAGGCTTCCTGCCGCCTGGCTGCGGGGGTCAGCAGGACGTCGAGCACGTATCCCTGTGTAGTCACGGCCTTCTCCTATAGTGATTAGGAGTGCTCTCCTAATCTAACAAGGAGAACGGTCCCTGACCCGGCCTGGTTTCAGCCCGAGTCCACGGGGATACAGCGACGGGCTGTCCCTTCGCGACTGAGCGCCGTCTAGCGCCGGTTGGCCGATTCTCGAACGGCGGTGGCGAATGCGCGAAACAGGCCACGATCCCACTGTTGGCCGTCGCTCACGAGCTCTTCGGGATGCCATTGCACGGCGAGCATCCACCAGTCGTCGGCGGTCCATTCCGCGCCCTCGATGATTCCATCAGGGGCGTGGGCGCTGACACGCAGCTCTGGCGGAACGCTGTCGACGGCCTGATGATGGGACGTGTTGACGACGATGTCGCTGGCTCCAACCGCTCGCGCAAGCCTGGAATCCGTCTCGATGCGCACGTCGTGCACTCGCGTGGTGCGTTCGGACGACCGGTCGTGGCGCAATGCGTTGGGTCGCTCGCTGGCAATATCCTGGATCAACGTGCCGCCGAACGCCACGTTCACGAGCTGCATGCCGCGGCAAATCGCCAGTGTCGGGATGCGCATTTCGCGCGCGATGCGCACGAGCGAGAGCTCGCATTGGTCACGTTCCTTGTGCGGTTCCTGCGTCTTCGGATGCCGCCGCGCGCCAAATTCGACAGGGTCCACGTCTTCTCCGCCGGTCAGGACGATGCCGTCCACGGCCTCCACGACGCCGGCCAGCTCGGATTCGGAGAGGGGCGGAACGACCAGCGGAACGAGGCCCGCGGCCCGCACGGCGTCGATATACGCCTGGTTCAGGCGCACGCGCATCATGCCTTCCACGGGCTTTGTTGGGGCCGTGAGAGCGACGATCGGTCTTGTCATGATCTTCTCGCTGGCTCTGGCATCTTTGCAACGCAGATATCTACGGGTGAGTTTCGGATGCGGCTAAAACAGCAATTGCGGCGGATAACTGCGTCACACCATCTCGTTGCTGAAGGGCGGAAAGGATCCACGGTTCTCCCGCCTTCACAAACAAATCGCGGTTACGCCGTCATCCGCCTAACCCGCCGTTCCCGACGCATCCGAGATCACCCCTGTAGATCTCAGAGACAGCGACACCGCCAGTCGATCTCGGCAGAATTTGAATGGAGACGTTGCCAGGTTATCGCGCCATAAGGTATCGTAAGCGTCCCCCCCCCCGGCCCCCCGACACACAGCCGTAGTGACCATCGTGTTCGAACACCTGCGACGTTCGTTCGAGGATCTCCTCATCCGCGCCACGAAGCCCGAAGACCGCCGTGAGATCGTGTCTCGCATGAAGGACACGCTCGTGCAGGCGCGTCTCGGACTCGACGATTTGCGCGATGGCCTCGCCAAGACGCAACGCAAGCTGGAGGCCGAACGGCGTGAGCTCCTGACAGTCAAACGCCGCAAGGAGCTGGCGCTCGGCATCAACGACAAGGAGACCGTCACGATCGCCGAGCGATTCGAGAAACAGCACGTGGAACGCGTTACGGTGCTGGAGGAAAAGATTCTCGTGGTCACGCGCGAGGTGGACATCGCCGAGCGTGAGGTCGAGGAGATGAAGGTGGAGATCCGGCGCGCGATGGCCGCGCCCGCATCGGCGGCGAGCTTCCCGCAGGAAGATCCGCTCGTCGACCCGCAGGACGTTCGCGCCCGCGAAGAGCTCGACGCGATGGCTCGCAACCGCGCGCGCGCAGACCGGGACGACGACGCCGCGCGCCGCCTGGAAGAGCTCAAACGCAAGATGGGCAAATAGCGGGTGCGCTGGCGCCTCATCCTGCTGTTCCTGTGCCTCGGCGCATGGCCCCGCGCCGCCGCACAGCTGGTGGCTCCGTGTCGCGGACAGCGCATCGACTCGATCCGCGTCATCACGTCGGCACCGACGGTCACCGGACTTCGGCGCGT
>JBOHTL010000464.1:0-1919 GCA_050733735.1 Gemmatimonadaceae bacterium | reverse complement strand
CACGGTGTACGCCGGTCTCGCCGCGTTTTACCTGGCGTCGGGCGAGTTCCAGAAAGCCGTCGAGATCGGCGAGCAGGGACTGGAGATCGCGGACCGGGCAGGATACACGGTGTGGTCCGCGTATCGTCTGATCCCCGTGACGGCGGAAGCAGCGCTGTGGAACCGGGACCGCGCGCGGGCACAGCAGCTGCGCGATCGTCTTCTGGAGGAGTCCACGCGCCTCGACAATCGGCTCGGCCTCGTCTGGGTCGGTGCTGCGGATGGGCTGATCGCGCGGCTGAGCGACGACTTCGCGAACGCGGAGCAGTTGATCCGGAAGTCCATCACCGAGCTCGAACAAGTACCCTGGGTCTACGATGCCGCGCGCCTCCGCCGCTGGCTGGCGGACATCCTGATCCGCATGGGAGACCAGGAGGCAGGCGTACGCGAGCTTCGCAAGAGCCACGAAATCTGCGCCCGGCTCGGCGCGCGTGTGGAACTGGAGCGCGCGCGCGAGATGATGAAGCAGCACGGCCTGCGGCTGCCGGCGCGTGAAGCGTCCGGCGGAAAGCGCCTCGCGCGGCTCACCGACCGTGAGAGCGACATCGCCCGTCTCGTGGCGGAGCGAAAGTCGAACAAGGAGATCGCGCGCGCACTGGGTATCTCGGCGCGGACGGTCACCACGCACGTCGCCAACATCTTCACCAAGCTCGGCGTCTCGTCGCGCGGCGAGCTCGCGGATCGCGTGCGCGAAGGCTCCATCGCGGGCGCCGGGTCTACGTAAGGGCTCCGGCTGGCCTACGTAGTACTGCACCTTCGCTACGTCTTCCGTCCGATGTGACCCCTCCGGCGCGCTGTGCATTCTGCACGCGTCACTGAGACCGGGAGGTCATTCATGTTTCGTCGTGCATTTGCCGCGGCTGCTGCCGCGGTGGTCATCGGAGCGGCGCCCGGGGTCGCGCAGCAACCCAGCGATCTCGTTCGAGAGCTGAATCGGTCAGGCCCGCGATTCGGCGTCACCTGGCTCGCCGGCGACATCGTCGACACGCTGAGAACGAAGTACGACGTCGACGTTGCGGCGATCATCACGCAGTTCGGCTGGCAGTTCGAGCGTCAGTTCGCCAGCCTGGCGAACGGTCCTGTCGCGCTCAACGAGTTCGTGCTTCTCGTGGGCGGTCTGGAGCAGGGCGAGATCCTGCCGAGCCTGACGTGGCTCGTGGGCATTCGCACGCAGAGCAACTTCGAGATCGGTGTGGGTCCCAACATCACTCCGGCAGGCGTCGCACTCGCCATCAGCTCAGGGGTGACGTTTCGCGTCGGCGCGCTTGCCGTGCCCGTGAACGTCGCGGTCGTGCCCTCAAAACTGGGTGCCCGAACGAGCATTCTGACCGGGTTCAATCTCTATCGATGACGCGATTACGGGAGGCACAGGAGCGCGGGTGTACTTCGGGAGGGGCGCGTGACGAGACTCACTGATCGCGTTCGCGGGGAACGACGGCGAGGGTGCAGCGGGACACGCAGATGACCCGCTGCTCTTCGTCGACGATGCGCACCTCCCAGACCTGCGTGCTGCGTCCCACATGAATCGGCGTCGCCGTCCCCGTGACGACGCCTTCCTTCTTCGCGCGAATGTGGTTTGCGTTGATCTCGACGCCGACCACGTACGAGCGCTCGAGATCGACGTTCATGGTTCCGGCGAGTGACGCCACCGTCTCGGCAAGGGCAACCGACGCGCCGCCATGGAGAATGCCGAACGGCTGCCGCGTGCGCTCGTCCACCGGCATGGTGGCGACCACGCGTTCCTTTGTGAGCTCCACGAGCTCGATGCCCAGTGTGTCGGCGAGATTCCTGGTGGCGCGGGAGCGGAGTTGGTCGAGCATGGAAAAAATGTAACTGCGTCCGCCGTGACGTCCGCCGTTACCTTAGTCGCGTGACCGTAC
>JBOHTL010000463.1:0-3933 GCA_050733735.1 Gemmatimonadaceae bacterium | reverse complement strand
GCGACAGCTCGACCACGGATTCGTCGGACAGCGCCTCAGGTGTCGTGATCTCCGGACGCGACATCGCTACACACTACCTGCGAACGGGTTGGCAGGAAATCGGGCCGCTGAAAGTATAGCCGAAGATATGCCGAAGTCGAGCTGTTTCTTCGTGTGACCGCTGCCACGGCGCAGCGCGGCGTGGCGTCGCAAATTGTGCATCGTCAATAAGTTGAGCCTGCGAGCTCATCCCTTCCCCGGCCGCGCGGATGTTCTCGGGACGCGGTCCCACCACAGACGGAATGATACTCCCCAATACGCTGCGCCGTGCAGCGCTGCTCGGCCTCGCTTCGATGCTGTCGGCATGTGACATCGTCGAATTCGCGACCAACCCCGCGCCAAAATTCGAGGAGCTGTGGAGTCTGCCCGCTGACTCCACGACCATCTCCGTCGGCACGCTGCTGCCGCCGAGCGTTTCCATTTTCAGCACTCCTGCCTCGTCACCCCCCGACAGCATCGCGTTCCAGCTGGCGATGAACCTGTTGCCGGTGTCGCGGCGCGTCGGCGACGACTGCTCGCAATGCCAGACGCTGAACGGTCAGACGACGGTGAAGCCCGCCTTCGTGCTCACCAGCGGCCGCACCACAGCCCTTCCGACCGACGTCATCTCCGGCGCGCTGGTGGGCGGCCAGGTCAACGTTCAGGTCAGCAACACTCTCTCGTTCGATCCCATTCGCGTGAAGACCGGACCGGGCGCGCAGGGGTTCATGCTCATCGTGCTGCGCAGCGGCTCGCTGGTCGTTGCGCGCGACTCCGTGAATGGAGCCACGACGCCATTCGCGCCTGGCACGGTGCTCTTGCGTCCTCTCACCCTGCAATCCGGCGTGGTTGCCGCGTCCATCACGGTCGACCTGACCATCAATTCGCCTGCCGGTGATCACAACGTGCCGATCGACGCGAGCGGTCGCGTCGATGCAGACGCCATAGTTCAGGATTTCCGCCTCGCGCAGGCGCGCATCAATGTCACCAGCCGGCCACTCTCGTCGCCAGGCACCGACTCCCTTCCGCTCGACGGCCTGCACGAGTCCATCTCGAATTCAGTGACCGCCGCCGCGCTCGACATGACGATCTCGAATCCATTCGCGATTGCGGGCATCGTCGACGTGGAGTTCGGATACGCGCCGTCCCAGGCGATCCTCAAGGCGATCGACTTGCCAAACGGCGTCGATCAGGTCCGCAGCGTCACGCTGGATCAGACCGAGGTACGGACGCTCTTCGGTCAGAAGGTGGGGCTTGGCGTCAGCGGTCTGGTCAGCTCGGCCGGGCCCATCGACGTCACGCCGAAGCAGGTCATCACGATTGCAAACCGGCTGCGGCTGACGATTCTCACCGGAGGCGCCAACTGATGCGCGCCCCTCTGTTGTCCCTGGCGCGACGCGTCGGATTCGTCGCCATTCTCACTGCGGGCGCATTCGAAGCGGCGAAAGCGCAGCTCCCGAACGCGAGCGCCGCTGCCTTCGGCATGGCGGGAAACTTCACAGCCATTGCGAAGGGATACGAGGCAGTCGCCTGGAACGCCGCGAATCTCGCGATGCCTGGTCGTCCAGGATTCTCGCTGGGGCTCGGCATCGCCGGCGGCAACGCCGGCCTCGATCCGATCGACGTGACTGCGCTGAACGAGTTCAGCGGCCTGACCGTTGATTTCGACACGCGGCTCGCGTGGCTCGAAAAGGCGCGCCTCGCCGGTGGCGAGCGGGCGCGCATGGATGGAGGCGTCACGTGGCTCGGTGCCAGCATCGGACCTTTTGGACTGCACGTGGGCTCCATCGCGTACGCCGATGTGAACCTCAGCCCCGACGCCTTCGAGTCATTCCTCTTCGGTAACGCCGGGCTCAATGGCGGCCAGCCCAGACCGCTCGACATGGCGGGAACGAGCGTGCGCTCCGGCCTGTTCACGACCGGTGCACTCAGCTTCGCGATGCCGATTCCGCTGAAGCTCACCGCGGGGCTGCTCAAAAACGAGCGCGCCGCCATCGGCATCACCGGGAAGCACATAGTCAGTCACGGCCTGGTGCTCACGCAGGACATCGGCAGCACGCTCGACGACATGGTGCGGCTTCGTTTTCCCGTGATCGCGCCCGACAGTTCGTACGACGGCATCACTGGCGTTGGCCAGGCGGCCGACGTGTCGTTCTCGTGGAGTGGCGGCCCGTGGAAGGTGGGCGTGCTCGCCCAGAACGTTTTCAACACCTTCACGTGGGACACGACGAAGCTGGCGTTCCTCCCCGGCACTGGGACGTTCACGGGGTCCGACAACCAGACCGACTTCGACCAGCAGCCGTACAGCGCAGCGCCGCAGGCGCTTCGCGACGCCGTCACCGCGCACACCTTCAAGCCTGCGTTGGCCGTCGGGGTGGCGATGCGCGTGACCAGCGCGCTTACGCTCACCGCGGACATGAAGACCCAGACCGGCGGAGACGACGCCATCGTCATCGGGCCGCGGTCGCACTTCGGGGTCGGCGCCGAATTGCGCGTCCTTCCCATGGTCCCGTTGCGCGCGGGCGTCGCCTCGGTCACCGATGGCTGGCAGGCAGCGATCGGCGCGGGGGTGCGAGTGCTCGGCTACGAGCTCGGTGCGGCGACGTCGATCAGGCGGCGCGGCGTGGCGACGGAGAGCGGTCTCATGATCGGCGTGATTGGAATCGGCCGGTAGCGGGCAGGCCACCCCTATAAGCGCTTCGGCAACTCCGCCAGCCGGTCGGCCGCACGCTTCATGGTCTCGAACTTCTTGCAGAAGGCGAACCGCACGAAGTTGCGGCCGTCCTTCTTGTCGTTGTAGAAGCTCGAGCCGGGCACTGTGGCCACGCCGACTTCCTCGATCAGCCATTTCGCGAAAGTGACGTCGTCCGTGTCGCTGATCTTCGTGAAGTCCGCGAAGAGGTAGTACGCGCCTTCGGGCATCGTGAAGCTGAAGCCGACCTCCCGCAGCACCGGCGCGAGCATGTTGAGTCGTGCTTTGTAGTCGAGCGCCAGATGATTGAAGTAATCGGCGTCGAACGCGAAGCCGATCGCGCCTGACGCCTGCAGCGGCGCCGGAGCACCGACGGTCAGAAAGTCGTGCACCTTCCGGATCGCGCCCGTCTGTGCGGGCGGGGCGACCGCATAACCGAGGCGCCACCCGGTGCAGCTGAAAGTCTTGGACAGGCTCGAGATGGTGATCGTTCGTTCGCGCATTCCCGGGAACGTCGCCATCACGTGATGATCGCCCGCATACCGTATGTGCTCATACGGTTCGTCCGTGATCACCCAGGCGTCGTGCCGCTGGCACAGCTCCGCGATCATCGTCATCTCGGCGCGAGTGAACACGCGCCCAGTGGGATTGTGCGGCGTGTTCAGGACGATCGCCTTCGTGCGTTTCGTGAACGCTTTTTTCAGGCGATCGGGATCCAGCGTCCAGTTCGGCCGTTCCAGCGGGACGAAGATGGGCGCGGCGCCGGCGAGAATGGCGTCGGGTCCATAGTTCTCGTAGAACGGCTCGAGAATGACGACTTCATCGCCCGGATCGACGAGGGCCATAAAGACCGATGCCATGGCCTCCGTCGCGCCGCAGGTAACAGTGACTTCACGATCCGCGTCCACTTCCATGTTGTACCATTTGCGGTACTTCGAAGCGATCGCATTTCGCAGTGCGGTACTCCCCCATGTCACGGCATATTGATTGATGTCGCCGTTAATAGCGGCGCACGCGGCCTCCTTCAACGGCTCCGGCATCGGAAAATCGGGAAAGCCCTGTGCGAGATTGATGGCCTCGTGCTGATTCGCGATGCGCGTCATCTCGCGAATCACCGATTCGGTGAACGTCGACGTTCTCTTAGCGGCGAGCATCAGTCACCTTGGCCAGTGCGTCTCGGATCAGATCGGGTGCGCCGCGCGACGCGCCCGCCCCCCCCCCGC
>JBOHTL010000462.1:0-5037 GCA_050733735.1 Gemmatimonadaceae bacterium | reverse complement strand
CGCGACACGGGCATCGAACGCGAGAACAGGCGCGCGATCATCGCGTCATCCAGATGTTCCATCACGCGTTCGGGCGACAACCGCGACGTCACCGAGCGCGCCTCGGGTCCTTTGCTGATGAACCAGTTGTAGCGATCCTGACGCGCGCTGTCGCGGTCGGGATGCCGGAAGAGGATCATCGCGTTGCTCGATCCTGGCAGCGTGGCCTCCACCTTCCACACGATGCCGTCGTGAGACCGGAAGGTTCTCATCCGACGACGGTCGGTTGCAGCGGCTGCCGTCCGGCGTAGCCCGCGTCCTCGTCGTGCCAGAACTGGACTTCCCCTTCGCCGAGTCGCCAGCAGAGCAGCACGCGCTTTCCGCCCATCTCGCTCGGAAAATCCACGAGTCCCATCCGTCGGTCCTTGAGCTGGATCCCCAGCTCCTCGAGCTCGCGCTGATAGCCGTCGATCTCGCGCGCCACGACCTGCGCCTCGCGCTCCAGCAGCTCCGCGCGATCGCGCGATTCGTCCGGACGCGAGGACGACGCCACCAGGTCGAGCTCGAGAATCTTCTCGCGCCAGGCGCGATGCTGACGCACCACATCTTCCACGATGCGGCGCACGAGCGGCAGCGTTCTGTTGGCTTCCTCGACGGTGAACAAGCGCTTCATGACAGAAGGTTGACTGCTACCCGCGTTCCTGTGCAACCCCGCGGTCCCGATACGCTTTTTCGGACTCGCGTTCCTCCAGCCGCACCTTGCGACGCTGCTCCGCGGCCTGATAGCGCCGGATCTCGTCGGGGGTCTCGGGGACGACCGGCGGGATCTCGAGCGGCCGGCCATTCCGGTCGACGGCCACGAACGTGAGATAACAGGAATTCGTGTGCCGCCGGCGCCCCGTGAGCAGTTCTTCCGCCTCCACACGCACGCCGACTTCCATGGAAGTCCGACCCACGAAGTTGACGCTGGCCTTCATGACGACGAGGTCGCCGACGTGAATCGGCTCGCGGAAGTCCACACGGTCGATCGATGCGGTGACCACGTTCAACCGGCAGTGTCGGAACGCCGCGACTGCCGCCGTCCGGTCCATCATGGACAACATGATGCCCCCGAACACGTGTCCCAGGTTGTTGGCGTGATGCGGCATCATCAGCTCGGACGTTTCGTGCTGGCTATCGCGAACCGCCTTTCCCGGTCGCCCCCCCGCTTTGGTCATCGCTGCGCGGACCGGAGAACCCGCGGCACAGCCAGAAACGATGGATCGAGCGCCGTCCGCGCCGCCTCGTCGTACAGCGTGGCCTCATCGAACGCGCGCGTCAGCGCCGCGCGCTGCTCAGCGGAGATGGGCGGGGCGTCGAGCCAGTACATCCGATGGACGGGGGAGCTGACGCGGCCCAGTGGAAACTCCCGTCCCGCGGAATCGGCGAGCACGAGACGCACGGGAGTCGTCGACGTGTCATACAGCGCTTTCACGGTGTAGGACGGACGAGCCCAGTGCTCTTCGCGCGCGTCGGTCGACGTGGGCAACGCGTCGCGGGCCAGCGCCCACCAGCGCGGCTGGACGATCGCGATCGGCCGCATCGGAAGCGTGAACCCTTCCCCGCCATGCCCCGCCCCCGGCGCGGAGAAGGCCACCATCAACGTCCCATTGGGCGCGGTGAAGGCAAAGCTGTTGGGATCGAAGCGGAACTTGCCAAGAGCGTCGACCGCGCGCCGAGCGGCGGCATCGGTGCGCCGGGCGGAGCGCACGGAATCCACCGTCTCCCGATACATCGCGCGCCCATGCGAGATCGCCGCGTCGGCCTGATCTTCGCCAAGCACTTCTCGGAGCGTGACTTGTTTCCCGGTCCGCAGATCGACGACGAGATGCCGCGTCATATGCCAGAGGTCGTCGCTTTCGCCTGTCGTGTCGACGTGGTACTCGAGGGAGAGATACGGGCCGTGCACACCGATGACGCTGACCTCGGCGGTGGCGGTAGTCGCCGGCTCCTCTCCGGGTTCCTCGTCAGGGCCCAGCGGACGCGCGTCGGGGTTTTCGCGCTCGTAGCGCTCGGCGAGCGATGGGATCAGCGAATCGCGGAACACCTCCGTCGAATCGTTGGTCAGGATGTCGCGCTGAAACAGACGCTGGCCGACGAACAGCGCGTTCTCGAACGACCGGTCGTCGTCCACCACGTACAGCTCGCGGAAGCGGCCCTCGAGCCGGGCGAGCACCATCGGCGTGCCACGTATGCGCGGTCCCGAGCCGTCCATGCGAACCCAGTACGTCGAGTCTCCAGCGGCAACGATGAACTCGGCGGACGGCGCGGAACTTCCGGTATCGCCACAGGCAAGCGCCGCGGCGAGTACGCCCGCCGCGGTGTACGACCGTATCGGGCTACGCCGGCCGTTGCCTGAACGCAGAGAAGGCGTCATTCGCTGGCAAATATACTGCGTCCATGAGAGCACGATGAGACTGAAGCTCCTGATCCTCGGCGCGGCCGTGCTGGCATGCGCCGATGAAACACCGTCGCTGAACACGGCCGCCGTGGCCGTGGATTCCGGCGCGGTCGTCGATTCCGGCCGCGTGAGTGTGAGCGCGGGCACAATCGATACCCCGGCCGCGACGCCACCGTCCAGCGCAACGGAAAGTTCGCGCCGCGCCCTCCAGGACACCGGGGATTATCCGGTGCTGCGTGGTCTGTACCTCAATCGCTTCGCGGCTCAGAGCGCGCGCAAGATGCGGCATCTGCTCGCCATCGCCGATTCCACCGAGATCAATTCGTTCGTCGTTGACATGAAGGACGAGTTCGGGCTCAACTATCGCTCGTCCAATCCCGAGCTGCGAAAGTACGAGGGGTCCGGGCAGGGGATGGTCGGCAGCGTGAAGGCTCTCGTCGATACCATGAAGGCGCACGGCGTGGTGCCGATCGCGCGCATCGTGGCCTTCAAGGATCCCGTTACCGCCGAGGCCAATCCCGCGTGGACGATCAAGCGCGAGGACGGATCGGTGTGGCGCGACAAGGAAGGTCTGGCGTGGGTGGACGCCCACCGCAAGGAAGTATGGGAGTACAACCTCGCGGTCGCCGAGGAGCTGGTGAAGCTCGGCTTCGAGGAGATCCAGTGGGATTACGTCCGCTTCCCCGAGCCGTACCGCAGCCTGCCGAAGCAGGTGTTTCCGGGAGCGACGTTGTCGAAGCCGGACGCCCTGGCGGAGTTTCTGAAGCTCGCCCAGGAGCGGCTGCATCGAATCGGCGCGCGGAACACCGCCGACATTTTTGGCCTCGTGACGACGGTCCGCGGTCCGCTCGAAGTCGGACAGCACTGGGAGAAGATCTCGCCGCATGTCGACGTCGTGCTCCCGATGGTGTATCCGTCGCATTATCCTCGCGGCGCATTCGGCATCGAACGTCCCAATGCGGAGCCCTACGCGATCATCAAGAAGGCCATCGACCGCGCCCGCGAGCGCGACGAAAAGCTGGGCATCACGCGCGCCGAGCATGTGCGACCGTGGGTGCAGGCCTTCTCGATCGGGCAGCCGAAGTACGGGCCCGAGCAGATCACGGCACAGAAGCAGGCGATCTACGACGCGGGCTACAAGGGATGGGTGTTATGGAGTCCGGGCTCGCATTACGACGTCTTCATTCCTGCCTTCGAGAAGACCGATCCCTGAACGCTTACTGGTGAAACCACAGAGGACACAGAGAAACACGGAGAGGTCTTTCACTAAGCGCCTCAGTGCCCTTCCGTGTCCTCTGTGGTTCCACCTACGACCTGCGCGACTGATCCTCCACGGCGGCGATGACTCGTTCGATCTCGTCGCGGGTCGTATAAATGCTGCAGCCCACCCGCACGACGCCGTCGGGGCCGACGCCGAGTCGCTCGATCACCGTCGCCGCGTAGAAGTCGCCATGTGAGACGAACAGCCCGCGCTGCGCGAGCGCGGCGGCGACTTCGTCGCTCGGCACTCCTTTCACGCGAAATGAGAGCGTCGGTGATCGCCTCGCTCCCGGCGGCAGCCCGTAGCGCTGTACGCCCTCGATGGCGCCGAGCCCGTCCCAGAGCGGCTCGAACAGCTCGACGCCGCGCTCGTGAACGGCGCGGAAGGTCGACGCCAGCGCGCGCCGACGGTTGGTGTCTTCCGCGAGCGACGCGAGATAGTCCACGGCGGCGGCCGCGCCGACGATGCCCTCGTGGTTCTGGGTCCCGGTCTCCAGGCGCTCGGGTGAGGTGTCGGGCGCCGGGTCGAGCTTCGGCAGATCGAGTCGTTCGGCGAGATCGCGCCGGGCCCAGAGCACGCCGATGTGCGGGCCGTAGAACTTGTACGCGCTGCACGCCAGGAAGTCGCAGTCGAGCGCCTTCACGTCGACGAGCATGTGCGGCGCGTAGTGCACGGCGTCCACGAACAGGAGCGCCCCGTGCGCGCGAGCCATATGCGCGACGGCCGGGATGTCGACCATGGTGCCGAGGGCGTTCGACGCCGCGCCGATCGCGACGAGTCGCGTGCGCTTGCCGATCTTCCGTTCCAGATCGTCGAGATCGAGCGAACCATCTTCGGGACGCATGCGCGCGACGACGATGTTCACGCCCCGCTCCCGCTGGAGAGCGCGCCAGGGCGCCACGTTCGCGTGGTGATCCAGCTCGGTGATCACGACCTCGTCGGTCTCATCCCAGCCGCGGCTCAGCGCGCGCGCGAGATGGAAGGTGATCGTGGTCATGTTGGCGCCGAAGGAGATCTCTTCGGGCGCGCCGTTCATGAAGTCGGCGAGCGCGCGCCGCGCGTCGTCGATGAGCGCGTCGGTCTCCGCGCTCGTCGGATAGTTCCAGTGCGTGTTGGCGTTGTGGTGGTAGAGATACGTCGACATCGCCTCCACCACGCGTCGCGGTACCTGTGTGCCACCCGGACCGTCGAAATACGCGACGGGAACGCCGTTATGTATCCGGTCCAGTGCGGGAAACTGATTCCGGACGTGGGAGATGAGTTGCGGGAAGTGGGATGCTGTGGCCTCTGGCCTGTGGCCTGTCGCCTCGGTCGTGTTCATGACGTACCTCCGAGCTGAACACCCGCCCATTTCTCG
>JBOHTL010000461.1:0-3429 GCA_050733735.1 Gemmatimonadaceae bacterium | reverse complement strand
GCTCGACGGTGACGCCGCGACCGCCATCCCGACCGCGACCGTGGCCGGCGGCGGTAAGCAGCGAATCGGCCGCGGACACGTCGAGCGCCGGAGTGCCAGGCAACGCGAGTGGATTCTCCGGCGGCACCGGTCCGGATGCGGGGGTCGCGTAGCCTGCAAGTGCCGCCTCGACGATGCGGGGCCGATCGATGGCCAGATCGAGAGCGCGCCGGACTCGCGGGTCGTTGAAGGGCGGACGATGCACGTTCAGCACGAGCGCATTCGTGAAGAGCACGGGATAATCGAGCACGTCGATCGTGGGATCGCGTTCCGCGAGCGCCGCCATGGTCGGCGCGATGCCGGCGAAGTCGAGGTCCCCTGCGGCCAGCCCCGCAAATTTGGTCGTCGCTTCGTCGACGACGGCAATCACGAGCCTCCGGATCTTCGGCGGACCGCCCAGCGCTTCCGGGAAACTGGTATTGCGCTCGAAGGTCCAGGCCTGCCCCGGCACGCGACCCACGAAGCGGAACGGACCGTTCCCGACGGGCGCGAAGTTGAATTCGGCGCGACGCATGTCTGCGAGCGGAACACGCCCCAGCAGATGCGCAGGCACGATCGGAAGCTCGGCAAGAACCGCCGGGAGCTCGCGCTGAAAGTCGCGGAAGCGGATCGTGAGGATCGTATCGCTCGTCGGGACCACCGTGTCGATGGCAGCCAGGTCCGACGCCCGGGCAAATCCCGTTCTGGTGTCCCGCCCCGCCGTGAGCGTGAAAGCGACATCGCGCGCCGTGGTTGGACGTCCATCATGCCACCGAAGTCCGGAGAAGAGCCGCATGTCGAGCTGGCGGCGGTCGGCGCTCCAGCGCCAGGCACGGGCGTAGTACGGCTGCACTCCGAGCGCGCTGTCGTAGCGCACGAGAGTCACGAACAGCGCATGACGCTGCACCTGGCGCGCGAGCGGATGGATGGTGACCAGCGGATTCGCCGATTCCAGGTCCGAGCCCGAGGCGAATACGACGACATCGGGCGGCCGCGTGACACCGCACGCCGCGACGACGACGAGCCACGTTGCTCGACGCGCTACGATTGACGCGACGGATCCAGCGGTCATTATCCAGCCGTGCATACGTCGCTGCTCGCGAAACGCCTCGGCACCGCGGCGCTGCTGCTCTGGCTCGTCGTCACACTGACGTTCGTGCTCATCCGCCTGGCACCAGGCGATCCAGCGGCCTTCCTGGTGCCGCCGGGGGCGAGCCAAGCCGATGCGGCCCGACTGCGCACCGAGCTCGGACTCGATCGTTCCATGTTGGTGCAATATGCACAGTGGCTGGGCAACCTGCTGCGCGGAGATTTCGGCACCAGCTTTTCCACCCGGCAGCCCGTGCTGTCGATCCTCGCGGACGCCGCGCCCATCTCGCTGCTCCTCGGCGGCACTTCCCTCGCGCTGACCTTTCTCATCGGCGTGCCGGTGGGAATGCTGCAGGCTGCGCGTCGCGGTACCCCGGTCGATCGCACCCTCACCGTGATCACCACCACCGTGTACGCGGCGCCGTCGTTCTGGCTCGCGCTCGCCCTGGTGGCGGTGTTCACCTACGGCGCGGCCACCATCGGACTCCCACCCGCATGGCGCCTCCCGGCGTTTGGTGTGCGCACTCCGGGGGTGGAGCTCACGGGATGGGCCGGCATGATGGACGTCGCGCGACATGCAGTGCTGCCTGTGTCCATACTCGCGGCGGTCGGCGCCGCGGGTATCGCGCGTTACGCGCGATCGAGTGTCGCGGACGTGCTGCGACACGATTTCGTTCGCACCGCTCACGCCAAGGGTCTGACGAGCCGCGCGGTCTTCGGCCGTCACGTGCTCGCGAACGTGCTGCCGCCGCTCGTGGTGCTGTTCGCGCTGTCGCTTCCCGGACTCGTCGCCGGCTCAATCTTCGTCGAATCGGTGTTCGCCTGGCCGGGACTCGGTCGGGCGACACTCACCGCGATTCTGGCCCGCGACTATCCGGTGGTCATGGGCGCGACGGTGCTGTACGCATTCGCGGTCATCGTCGCGAATCTCGCCGCCGAGCTGGCACTGCCGCTGCTCGATCCGCGTCGCGAAGCCGCGTGAGAATGCCGCGCTGGCTGTCGGGGGGGGCGAAGGGGGGAGACCGCACGCTCTCCGTATCGCTGTTCCTTTTGATCATCATGGCGCTGGCGTGCATCCTCATCCCGGCATTCGCCGCGGGTGATCCGCTGGCGATCGGGGATGTGCTCTCGCATCGATTGCTGCCACCATTTGCGCGCGATCCCGACGGCAACATCCACGTCCTCGGGACGGATCGATTCGGCCGCGATCTCTTCGTCCGCATGATGGTCGCCGGACGGATCTCGCTCGCGATCGGCGTCGTCGGTTCCGCCATCGCGGCGCTGCTCGGTACGCTGCTCGGCGCGGTCGCGGCGTGGCGCAGCGGCTGGATCGATCGGATACTCATGGGCATTGCCGACACACTGCTTTCCATTCCGCGCCTGGTGCTGCTTCTCGTCTGCGCGGCGCTCTGGCAACCGGGACTGACGACAGTCGTGATCGTGCTCGTGGCGACGGGATGGATGGGTGTCGCGCGAATGATCCGCGCCGAGATACTCGGCGTCAGCGCGCAGCCGTACGTGCAGTCGGCGGTGGCACTCGGAGCACCCGGTTGGCGAGTTTTGTGGCGACACGCCCTCCCCAATGCGGTCGGCCCTGCGATCGTGGCCGCGACGCTCGGCGTGGGAAACGCGATCCTCCTCGAAAGCGGCCTGTCGTTCCTGGGACTCGGCATTCAGCCGCCGCGGCCAAGCTGGGGGAACATGATCGCCGGTGGACGTGACCTGATCGTGACTGCGCCATGGGTCGCAATCGCGCCCGGGCTGGCCCTGATCGCGACCGTTCTTGCGGCGACCCTCACCGGTGACTCGCTGCGCGATCGTCTGGCGGGTGAGCGCGGCGTCCTGCGACGCGACCTCGCGGATCGCGTGTAAATCAGCGGACGAGGATGGTCACGATCTCCCGCGGCGCGGCGGTGAAGCGCACCGCGGAGGTCGAGTGCCCGAGCGGCTCCGTGGGCGTCTCGTCGAGCCTGGCGCGGTGTGCCTGCGCAATCTGTCGGTTCCCCGGAAGACGCCACTCTCCCTTCGCCCGCCTGTCCAGAAGATTCACGCATCGCAGCACGAGCGCGTCGCCGTCTTCACTCTCCTTCATGCATGAGAAGCCGAGTCCTTCACCGTGAAGCTCAACGCCGCCCGTAGGTTCAGGCGTATGGAGAGCTGACCGGAGCGTCTCCCCGGTCAACGGAAAGAGCACGTCGTCGGCGGCACGCTCGATCTCGTCGATGACGGCCGCCGACCGCGGACCGTGCAGCAGGAGGCCGAACTCCGCCTGGAAGGGCCCGATACACTGCGCTTCCGGCGTGGAAGCGGGCCATCCCGCAT
>JBOHTL010000460.1:0-5007 GCA_050733735.1 Gemmatimonadaceae bacterium | reverse complement strand
TCCGAGCGGCACGCGACGAATTCCTTGGCGACGAGATTCATGCCGTCGCGCACCGGCGTCACGAGCATGACGTCGGCAGCGCGATACAACGCGATGAGATCGTCGTGCTCGAGCGACTGATGCATGTAGTGGATCGGCATCCACGTCGACGTGCCGAACCGGCCATTGATGCGGCTGACCAGCTGCTCCACCTCGCGGCGAAACGTCCGATACGCGCCGACGCTGCCGCGTGACGGCACGGCCACCTGCAGAAAGCGCACGCTGCGCCGCCATTCGGGATGGTCCTCGAGCAACCGTTCGATGGCCGCGAGGCGACGGGGAATGCCCTTGCTGTAGTCAAGGCGGTCGATGCCGAGGATGAGGCGCTCCTTCCCCGGCTTGTGCCCCAGTGACTTCATGATGACGCCGGGATCGGCGGCGCGCTCGTTGAACGCTTTCGCGTCGATGCCCATGGGGAAGATGCCCAGGCGCACGGCCCGCTCGTCGTAGCGGATGTGGCTATCCGCGTCCATCTCGAGACCGAACAGACGGCGGATCGCCGCGGTGAAGTGTCCGCGATAGCGGCGCGTATGGAAGCCGATCACGTCCGCGCCGAGCATCCCTTCCACGAGCCATTTGCGCGCGGGCAGAACGAGGAAGAGCTCGGGATTGGGAAATGGGATGTGCAGGAAAAAGCCGATGCGCGCCTCGGGAAGGCGCCTGCGCAGCAGCGCGGGGAGGCGCATCAGGTGATAGTCGTGCACCCAGATGAGATCGCCGGGACGCCAGAGCTCCGCGACGGCGTCGGCGAAGCGCTCGTTCACGCGCTCGTAGGCGTCCCATCCCTCGAGGTGCAGCGGCAACCGATCGAGACGGTCGTGCGCCAACGGCCAGAGAATGCCATTCGAGAGGCGCGAATAGAAGATCTTCGCATCTGCGGGATCGAGCCCCACCGCGCTGGCGCGCATCGCGCCCAACTGCTCGCGGACCTGATGTCGCTCGCGCGCGTCGAGCCGCAGGTCGCCAAGCCAACCGATCCACCAGCTTTCCGACGCCGCGTGCGTCGTGCGCAATCCTGTGGCGAGGCCGCCGACACTGCGCTCGAGATGGACTTCGCCGTCGTTGCCGGACTTTGCCGTCACGGGCAGACGGTTGGAGACGATCAGCACTCTTCCACCCGCGCGGGGCTGTGCCATAGGCGCGTACTCCTGGCGCGAGCCGAGGGCGCGCATGTCTGCTGGCGTTGAATTCATCGCGCCTCCGCGCTTGCGTTTTCGTCGATGCCTGAATTTCCTGTCGGATGACTTTTCGGATGGTAATACAACTCCGCTGGTGATGCAGCCGTCGGCCGCCCCAAATGTTTTCGCGGCGGGCACAGCTTTCGCAGAGACTCTCGAGCCGTGGCCG
This sequence comes from Gemmatimonadaceae bacterium, assembly GCA_050733735.1. Classification (GTDB taxonomy): domain Bacteria; phylum Gemmatimonadota; class Gemmatimonadetes; order Gemmatimonadales; family Gemmatimonadaceae; genus DASPMP01. The sequence goes on along the minus strand of JBOHTL010000460.1, from coordinate 3,621 downwards.
AGATCTCGGAAAACGTTCGTGAATTGATCCGACGCAGGGTCACCTCGATGGATCATGTCGAGGTCCTCATGCGTTTGTTCGAGGCGAACGGCGAGCCGATGTCGGCCACGGAGCTCGAGCGCGGAGCGCGCCTTGACCCGCAGACGGTCGCGCGATGCGCTGAGGACCTGATCAAGGCGCGCCTGGTGACTCATGACGTCGCGGCCAACGCGTACCGGTACACCCCGCCCAACAGCGACCGGCCGACCGTCGAGGAGTTGTCGGCGTTGTATCATCAGCGCCCCGTCACGCTCGTGAAGATGGTCTATGCACAGCCTCCGAGCCCCGTGAAGTCATTCGCCGACGCGTTCCGCCTGCGCGACGATGAGGGCAAGCCCGGAGGGGGGCAGAGCTGATGGCGAATCTCGTTTATGCCCTCTGCGCGGTCACCAGCGCCACCTGCGCGGTTCTGCTGCTGCGCGGTTATTCTCGCTCCCGCGCCCGGCTGCTGCTCTGGAGTGGGCTCTGCTTCGTGGGCTTTTTCATCAATAACGCGCTGCTCGTGGTCGACGCGCGCATCGTCTTCGACCTCGAGGTCGTTCGCTCCCTGCCCTCGGTGGTCGGTGTCCTGCTGCTCGTTTACGGCCTGATCTGGGAGTCCGATCGATGACGATGTTCGTCGCCGGACTGCTCGTCATGGCGTACGCGGTCGCGGCGCTGTTCTTCGGGCGCTTCTACCGAGCGAGCGGCGACCGGCTCTTCCTGTTCTTTGCCGCGGGTTTCGCGCTGCTTGCCGTTCAGCGTGTCAGTCTCGCCTTCGCAATGCTGCCCTGGTGGCTGCCCTTGCCCCTGACGACGTATTATGTCCTGCGGCTCGCGGCATTCCTGGTCATCCTGATCGGCATTCTCGACAAGAATCGAGCACGCTGATCCTCCTCCCCCCCCCGCGATGGTGCAGCAGGTCCCGACTTCGCAGACCGCGCCACCGCCGGTAGTCCCGCAGCCCGAAACCCCGGCGACGGCCATTCCGGATGACCTGGGGTTCATCGTCCTGTTGTTCGTGCTCTTCGTGATCCCGAAGGCACTGCAGCGATACCGGGTTCCCGCGGCGATCACGAGTCTGGTGCTTGGCGCTCTGGCCGCCAACCTGGGATGGGTCGAAGGGAGCCTCGCCCTGCGGCTGATGTCGACCTTCGGTATCGTCGCGCTGTTCCTCTTCGCCGGCCTCGAGATCGACGGCGCCGAGCTGCGGAATGGCGCGCGCACGCTGGTGCAGCACGTGATTCTCTGGTCATTGCTGCTCGCTGGCGTGGCCTGGGCCACGATTACGCTGTTTGCCATGCCGATCCGCCCGGCGCTGCTCGTGGCACTGGCGCTCGTGACGCCATCCACCGGTTTCATTCTGTCGTCGCTGGCGAGCTTCGGACTACGCCCCGAGGAGCAGTTCGCGGTGAAGTCGAAGGCCGTCGGCTCGGAATTGATCGCGCTGGCCATTCTGTTCTTCGTGCTGCAGACTGAATCGATCGAGCGATTCGCCATTGCGGTCGCCGCCCTCGCCGGGATCGTGGTTGTGATTCCGTATGCGTTTCGCGCCTTCGCGGCCAACGTCGCTCCGTACGCGCCGCGTTCGGAGTTCGCATTTCTGCTGATGGTCGCCGTACTCTGCGCCTGGGCGACCCGTCGGCTTGGCGTGTACTACCTCGTCGGCGCCTTCATCGTCGGTGTCGCCGCGCAGCGGTTCCGCGAGCGCATGCCCGCGATGTCGTCGGAGAAGATGATCGACGCCCTCGAAGCCTTCGGATCGGTGTTCATCCCTTTCTATTTCTTCGGCGCCGGAATGCACATTTACGGCGAGCAACTCTCCCTGCCCGCCATCGGACTGGGCATCGCCATGCTCCTGCTCGTGGTACCGGTTCGCGTCACGATCACGGCGCTGCATCGGAAACTGGGTCTGCGGGAGACACTGGCCGATGCCCGACGCATTGGCGTCGCCCTCGTTCCCACACTGGTCTTCACGCTCGTCCTCGTGGAGATCCTGCGGACCCAGTACCGGACGGACGAGATGCTCCTCGGCGCGCTCGTGTTCTACACGGTGCTCAACACCCTGCTGCCGTCACTTCTCCTGCGCGCCACGCCACCGGCGTTCGAGGAACCCGAGGCGTCCCCCGTAGAGCCCTTCGAGGAAGAGGGTGCCATAAACGCCGCTCGCTAGCGCGAGCGAAGCGAGCGGCGGTTGTCCGCACTCCTCACTCGGCAAAAATCTCTTCCGGCACGCGGAACTCTCTGATCTTCCGGTACAGCGTACGCTCGCCGATGCCGAGCATTTCGGCAGCGCGGCGGCGGTTGCCGCGAGACTCCTTCAGCGCAGCCTCGATGACCATCCGCTCGATGTCCGGCATCTTCGTTCCAGGCTCGATCGTCACCACGTTCGGCGGTGGCGCGGCGTCACGGGGCGGCAGGGCGCTCACCGAAAGCGGGGAGGGGGGAGTGGGCAGTGGGTAGCCATTGGTCGGATGCACTTCGCCGATGAATCCCTCACCCGCTCCCCACTGCCCACTCCCTACGTGCCGTTTGAGTTCCTCCACCTGAAACCTGAGCTCGAGCAGCGACCGGAGGATGAACTCCAGCTCGCGGCCGTCGCTCGCCGCCATCTGCTGCTGGCGTTGCATCGGGCTGATCGGCACCGGCAGCCAGCGCGCGCTGCCGCCGTCACGGATCTGACGCGGCAGGTCCGCCGGCTCGACCTCGCGTCCCGGCGCGAGCACGACCATGCTTTCCACCAGATTGCGCAGCTCGCGCACGTTCCCGGGCCATGGATACTCCATCAGCAGCTGCATTGCTTCGGCGCTGATGCCGTGGAACGGCCGATCGTGCTGCGCCGAGTAGTCCATGATGAACTTGCGCACGAGATGCGGCACGTCTTCGCGGCGCTCCCGCAGCGGCGGCAGATAAATCGAGAGCACGTTCAAGCGGTAAAACAGATCGGCGCGGAAGGCGCGCTGTTCCACCAGCTCACGGAGCGGCTGGTTTGTCGCCGCGATGACGCGCACGTCGACCCGAATCGGCTGCGTCCCTCCCACGCGCAGAAACTCCCGCTGCTCCAGCACGCGGAGCAGCTTGACCTGCGTCCCGATCGGGACTTCGCCGATCTCGTCGAGGAAGAACGTGCCCGTGTCCGCGAGCTCGAAGCGTCCGATCCGTCGCTCCGCCGCGCCGGTGAACGAGCCCTTCTCATGGCCGAACAACTCGCTTTCCAACAACGTCTCGGGGAGCGCCCCTACACTCTCGGCGATGAAGGGTTTGTTCTTCCGCGACGACAGGCGGTGCAGCGCACGTGCGACGAGCTCCTTGCCCGTGCCGCTTTCCCCCTCGATCAGCACCGTTGACGACACTGGCGCCATCTGCTCGATCTTGACCAGCACCTCGCGCAGTGCGTCGCTCTCCCCGATCAAGCCGGTGTCCCGCTGCAGCCGCCGGCGCTCGAGCAGGCGCTTGATGGCCGCCGCCAGTTCCCCCGGATCGATCGGCTTTGGGTACAACTCGACGTACCCCAATCCCCGGAGTCGCTGGGTCGTCTCGGCCTGTTCTCCGGGCTCGCATAAGCCGACGGCCACCACTCCAGCCCAGAGTGGCTCCTGGACA
>JBOHTL010000459.1:0-6180 GCA_050733735.1 Gemmatimonadaceae bacterium | reverse complement strand
TCATAGTGCTCCTTGAGCCACGGCACGATGATGGACGTGTCGAGACCGCCGGAATACGCGAGAACTATGGTGCGGGGCATCGCTGCTCCTGAAAAGAGATTATTCAGTGGACTGCATAATTAAACACCATTCCGAACGTCCGTCAACAACCATTTAAGCCCGGGCGCGGGCCAGCTCGGTCAGGCGAAGGGTCACTTCCTGTCGCGCCTGCGCGGATCGACAGACGACGAGAATGGTGTTCTCGCCGGCGATGGTGCCGAGGATCTCTTTCCATCCCGCCGCATCGATCGCCTCCGAGACGGGCTGAGCGCCGGACGCGAGCGTGTGCAGCACGATCATTTCACCGACGCCGTCGATGCGGGAGAACAGCTGTGGGAGGAGCACGTCCAGAGTGGGAATTCCCTCTCCGACGACCGTTTCGGGAAGCGCATAGCGTGGTCCGCTCTCACCGGGCACGCGGACGACGCCGAGCTCCCGGAGGTCGCGCGACAGCGTCGCCTGGGTGACCGAGACGCCGCGCTTCTGAAGCAGCCGGCGCAGCGCCTCCTGCGACGCCACGTCGTGCGCCGCGATGAGCTGAAGGATGGCCGTGTGACGCTCGGTCTTGTGCAGCATCTCGAAAAGCGACGAAAGATTGGGTTGACCCGCCGGAGCTGCATTATTATACATCATTCGTGAATAAAATTCCTGTGGGAGTGCTCGGGGCCAGCGGGTACGCCGGCCGCGAGCTCTGCGCATTGATCAATCGCCATCCGCGGTTGCGGCTGGCGTTCGCGACCGCGAACGAGCAGCGCGGCACGACCGTCCGTTTGGGCGGCCGTGACGTGGCGTACGTCGCCACGGAAGACGCGCCCCTCTCGTCCGCGTCCGTCGTCTTCAGCGCGCTTCCACATGGAGCGTCGCGGCCGTGGGTGCAGTCCGCACGCGACGCGGGAGCTCGCGTCGTCGATCTCTCCAGTGATTTGCGGCCGGGCAACGGTTGCGAGGGCGCGGCGTACGGACTCACCGAGCTCGCGCGCGATCACGTGAAGAGCGCGGACATCGTCGCGAATCCGGGCTGTTATCCCACGTCCATTCTCTTCGGCCTGGCGCCGGCTGTCGCGGCGGGAATCGTCGCGCCCGGGAGCACGATCCAGGTGAGCAGCGCCAGCGGCGTCACCGGCGCCGGCAACTCACCGAAACGCGAGCTGCTTTTCGCCGAGGTGTCCGATGACTTCCGCGCGTACGGAGTCGGCAACTCGCATCGGCATCTCGCCGAGATGCGCGCGACGCTCGACACGTGGGGCGCCGACGTGGACCTCGTGTTCACGCCGCACCTGCTTCCCGTTCCACGCGGCATCCTCTCGACGATCACGATCGAGCTGGCCAGCGATGTCTCCGATCCCGCGTCCATATGGCGTCACGCCTTCGCGTCCGAGCCGTTCCTCGAGCTGGTAAACGGTCCGCCGGCGCTGCGCGACGTGGTTCATCGCAACGTGGTGCAGGTCCACGTCACCCGCCTGGCGTCGATGCGTCGTCCCACGCTGCTCGTGCTTTCCGCGATCGACAACCTGATGAAGGGGGCTGCGGGGCAGGCGCTGCAGAACGCCAACGTCATGCTGGGACTCGACGAGACCGAAGGGTTGCCCGCGTGACACGCGTACTGAAGATCGGCGGCCGCCCCCAGACGGATCCCACGCTGGCCGCCCTGATCGCGGAAGCCTGGGACGCGCTCTCCGGCGCCATGGTGCTCGTTCACGGCGGCGGCGAGGACGTCACCGCGTTGCAAGAGACGCTCGGTCTGACGGCGCAGTTCGTCGACGGTCGCCGCGTCACGTCGGCGCAGGATCTCGAGCTCGTCCGCATGGCCCTGTCAGGCACCGCGAACAAACGGCTCGTGTCGTCGCTCGTCCGCGAAGGCGTTCGCGCGGTCGGCCTCTCCGGCGAAGACGCATCGCTCATCGCGGCGACGCCCGTCGATTCGGCGCGGCTCGGGCACGTGGGGACGCCCACGCGCATCAACAACTCCCTGCTCCTGCACCTGATCGACGGCGGATATCTGCCGGTGATTTCACCGGTGAGCCGCAATGTCGGTCACGAGCTCGGGCCGGCGTTGAACGTGAACGCCGACGACGCCGCGGCAGCCATCGCGATCGCGATCGACGCAAAAGAACTGCTCATCGTGAGCGACGTACCCGGCGTCGTGGTCGACGGACGTCCTGCGGACACGCTCACCATCGCGGAGGCGAGAGGACTGATTCACGATGGCGTCGCGTCCGGCGGGATGCGAGCCAAGCTCACCGCCGCCATCACGGCGGTCGATGGAAACGTTCCTGTGGTACGAATCACCGACTTGCGCGGCATCAACGACCGCGCCCTCGGCACGAGCATTCAGCGCGCCACGGAGTAGGAGCCATGGCATTCCCTGCACTCGAAATCCACTCCGGCGATTCGCCGACTCCACCCACGACGGACGTGGCGCGCAACGCGGTGCTCCCGACGTACAAGCGTCAGCTCGAGATCGCGCGCGGCGAAGGCGTGTACCTCATCGATGTCGATGGCAACCGCTATCTCGATTTCGTCAGCGGGATCGCCGTCAACGCGCTCGGCTACAGCGACGTCGGTCTCACCAACGTCCTGCGCACGGCTGCGGACGATCTGCTGCATGTGTCGAATCTGTATTGGACCGCGCCGGCCGTTCGTCTCGCCGCCGCCTACGTGGAGCACTCGTTCGCCGATTGCGTGTTCTTCTGCAACTCCGGCGCGGAAGCCAACGAGGGCGCGTTCAAGTTCGCGCGCCGCTGGGCACGCACGTTCGGCGAAGGAAAGCGTGACATCGTGGCGATTCGTGGCTCCTTCCACGGCCGCCTGTTCGCCAGTCTCGCGGCGACCGACCGCCCGGGCTACCGCATGCCATTCCGTCCCCTCGCTGGCGGCATCGGGATCGTTGAACGCAACATCGAGGACATCCGGAACGCGCTCGACGCCGAATCCACCGCGGCGCTGATCCTCGAGCCGGTGCAGGGCGAAGGGGGCGTTCGTGTGCTCGAGCCCGACTTCGTACAACAGGTTCGTGAGCTCACGCGCGCGCGCAACATCGCGCTGATCTTCGACGAGGTACAGTGCGGGCTGGGTCGCACCGGGTCGCTTTTCGCGTACGAACAGCTCGGTGTCACGCCGGACCTGCTCACGCTCGCCAAGCCGATCGCAGCAGGACTGCCGATGGGCGCGGTGCTGATGACCGAGCAGATCGCCGCCGCGGTGAAACCGGGCGATCATGGAACCACCTTTGGCGGCGGCCCGTTCGTCGCGCGGGTCGCCGAGTACGTGTTCGACCGACTACGCGATCCCGCGCTGCTCGCGGCGGTGCGCGCGAACGGTGCCTGGTTCGGCGCCGAGCTGCGGGAGATCGCGCGCCGCACCGGACGCATTCGCGGCATCCGCGGTCTGGGCTACATGTGGGGGGTCGATGTGATGGGCACGGCGTCTCACGTCGTGAGCGAGGCACAGGCCGCGGGTCTGCTCGTGTGCGGCGCCGGCGAATACACCGTCCGCATTCTGCCGCCGCTCATTGCGACGAAGGACGAGCTGGCGCAAGGCCTCGCCATTCTGGAGCAGGTGCTGTGACCAGCGACGGTGCTCAGCGGCTCGTGGTGCGCCCCGCGCTCTTCAGCGAGGCGGACGCAATCGCGCGACTGAACAACCACTTCGCCGATCAGCACCTCATGCTGCGGCGCACGCCGGAGATGATCGGGCTCGGCATCGCCGATTATCTCGTGGCGGTGGACGCCCGTGGCCGCGTGCTTGCCTGCGGCGCGCTGAAGGAGTATTCGCCGTCGGTCGCCGAGGTTGCCGCGATCGCCGTCTCACCCGACGCGCAGGGGCTTGGGCTGGGACGGCGCATCGTCCTGGCAGTCGAGGAACTGGCACGGAAGCGCGCCATTCCCGAGGTGTTTGCGCTGACGCTCGAGCCGCGCTTCTTCGAGGCGCTCGGATACCAGCGCGTCGATCGGGCCCGCTATCCCGAGAAGATCCGCCGCGACTGCATCGGCTGCGCGCGGCGATTCGCGTGCAACGAAACCTGTTTCTCGAAGCAACTCGTCGCGGTCGCCGGGGCATCGCTCGACGCGGCCGCGTAAACCGTGTCGCGCGGGCTGGACGAACTGCGCTTTGGCCCCGAGCGCACGCTCAATCTGCGGGAGACGCTGCCGACGGCCCGTGACGCCGTGGAGCGCTGCGACAAGTGGTTGCGGGAGCAGCAGATCCGAGGCGCGCGCGAGGTTCTGATCATCACGGGACGCGGAAGCCACAGCGTCGGCGGGATCGCGGTCATCAAGCAGGCAATCGAAAAGCTGCTCTTCGCGCTTCGCAGACGTGGTGTCGTCGGCGCGCACGCGGAGCACAACCCGGGGGCCTTCGCGGTGACGCTCGCGCCGCTCCGCGCATTGAGCGAGGCTGCAGCGCGCCGCAAAGACCCCAGACGCGCAGTACCGGACTTTGCTTTCGAAGGACTTTCGGCGGACAGCGTATCTCTGCTCCGGGATCTCGCGGAACGATCGCTCGACGGTCTCGGCGTGGACATCACCGAGGAGCGCGTCCGCGACGAAATGCATCGCCACCTGCGTCTCCTGGCACCGGGACTAGCCGGACGGGAGATCGATTCCGAGCTGCGGGCGGTCATCCGGCGAGCAATCGCCGAGTACGACTAGCGCGCCTCGATCACAGCATTCGAAGGAGCAGGGCAGCTGCCGTGACGATGATCGCGCCCGCGCCCGCCAGCCACGCCCACCGGGGTACCGCGCGCTCTTCCTTGAAAGGCCCCATGAGGTCGATCTGGCGCCGAACGGTGGACTGGCGAATCCCCTTCGGTGAGGACCGCCGGCGCGCGACGTAGGCTCTCGGAAGTTGGCGACCCGATGACCGCGATTGCGGCATTGCGCCAAGCACCGATCGACTCGCGCCGGTTGACGACCGTCGCCGAGCGCCGTCCAATGGTTGCGGTGCAGCCACGACGATTCCCACGGGATCCGCCGCGTCCTCACTGCCGGCGACGATGTGCGGAGGCGTGCGCTCCATGGAAGACGGGGTGCGCGGCATCGCGTGGCGATGATCGACGCTGCGAGTCGGGACCAGTTCTCCGTGTTGTGGTGCGGCAACGACATCCAGCGTGAGCTCGATGTCATGGTCCACGACAGGCGAAGGAGCGCGGGGCGGCTCGCCCGCGCGCACGCGCGCGCTCTGCCTCTTCTCGAAGCACCTGCCCGAGCTCGGATGGCGCGACCTGGGCCGGGCGGTCAAGGACACGGGGTTCGAGGGCGTGGACCTCACGGTCAGGGCGAAGGGACATGTGCTCCCCGAGAAGGCGGCGGACGACCTCCCGCGCGCCATCGACGAGATCAAGGCCGCCGGCGTCGACGTGCCGATGATTACGACCGAGCTCACATCCGCCAGCGCACCGGTCGCACGGCCGCTGCTCCAGGCGGCGGCTCGAAGCGGTGTCCGTTATTTCAAGACGGGCTACTGGCGCTTCACGACGTCACGGGACGTCAGGGCGCAGGTGGCCGCTGCCGGTGAGGCACTCGCCGGATTGGCCGCGCTCGCTCGCGAGTGCGGGATCGAGATGGGCTTTCACAACCACGCCGCCTACATCGGCGCCGCGCTCTGGGACATCGCGCCGGCGATCGATCGCCTCGATCCCCGGTGGGCCGGCTACTACTTCGATCCCCGCCACGCCGTGGCGGAAGGCGGCGGGGGCGCGTGGAAAGCCGCCACGCACCTCGTGCTGCCGCGCCTGAAGATGATTGCGCTCAAGGATTGTCTCTGGCGCAAGTCGGACAAGGGCTGGCTGATCGAGAACTGTCCGCTCGGCGAAGGCCTGGTCGATTGGCCGTGGTTCGCCGCCGCCGTTCGCAGCGTGGAATTCTCCGGTCCGATCTCGGTGCACCTCGAGTACGACGTTCCGAGCGGCACCCGGAACATGCTGGCTGCGGCCGAGCGCGATCTCGGATTTGCGCGGCGGGTACTCTGACGTCCGGCTAAAAGCCGGACGCTACGTAGGATGAGAGACGTACGCCTGCGTGGGCGTCCACAAATACGGATACGATTCCGACTCCGATACCAGGCCCGCTCTTTGAGGATTTCCGACGATGTAACCAAATCACGCTCGGCGTCTCGTCGAAGTTCCTCAGCACTCGCTCGTAA
>JBOHTL010000458.1:0-5838 GCA_050733735.1 Gemmatimonadaceae bacterium | reverse complement strand
CTCGTGCCCCTTCAGGGCGAGCAGCTCGAGGTACCGTGCGTGTACCGAGGGCTGAGAGATCGTCTGCCCGCTACCGATCGGCAGCGGAGCGTCCTCGTAGGCGCGATGCCAGAGCCCGGTAGGCACGAACAGGTGTCGCGGCGTCATCTCGAACGCCCGAAGGACGGCGAGATCGCCGATCCCCTTCGACCGAAGGGTCTCGACCAGGCGGTGCCTCGCTCCGCGGAACTCGTTGGCTCCGCCGGTGCCTGTTACGGGTCCCGCCACCACTGCTCCGCGGTGCGCAGAATGTCGTAGTTGGTGAGATCGAGGTGTAGCGGCGTCACCGAGATGTAGCCTTCCTCGATCGCGCGGAAATCGGAATCCTCCTCGCCGCTCCAGCTGATCTCCCCTCCGCCGATCCAGAACACCTTCCGTCCCCACGGGTCTTCCATCGGCTGCAGTGATCCGGAGTACACTCGCCGTCCGAGACGGGTGAGACGCACGCCACGAATCTCGTCGCTTGCCAGTGGCGGCAGGTTGACGTTGAACAGCGTGTAGGGCGGAAAAGGATCGAGCGACGTGAGATGCCGCAGCAGCGGGGTCAGGACGCTGATCTGCTGACGCAGGCGCGAGACGTCGGCGCGCAGGTCGCCCCCGGCGAAGGAGACGGCAATCGACGGGATTCCCAGCGCGAGCCCTTCCATGGCCGCGGCAACGGTGCCGGAGTACAGCACGTCCTCACCCATGTTCTGCCCGTGATTGATCCCGCTCAGCACGAAGTCGGGCCGATCCGGGAGCAGCGTCTCGACCGCGATCATCACGCAGTCCGTCGGCGTGCCGTCGATCTGCCAGCGGCGATCGCCGCGCTTCACGGGGCGCAGCGGATGGTGCAGCGTGAGCGAGTGGCTCATCGCGCTCTGCTCACGATCGGGCGCGACCACCCACACCTCGCCCAGCGGCTCAGCCGCCGCGATGAGGCATTCCAGCCCGTGCGCCAGGATGCCGTCGTCGTTCGAGACGAGAAGCTTCAGGCTCACTACGTCCCCCGCAGCAGACGTTGCAGATCCCGCAGTTCGCGCTCGAGGGATTCTATGGTCTCGAGATTGAGCGCTGCGCGCGCGATGGCCTTGAGGTCACCCGCCTTGCGGTGCTCTTCCACCTTCGCCCGCGCGCCGTCGATCGTGTACTTCTCGGTGTACAGCAAGTGCTTCACCAGCAGAATGAGCTCGATCTCCTTTCGCTGGTACACGCGATTGCCCGAGCGATTCTTGGCGGGACTCAGGAACTTGAACTGGCTTTCCCAGTAGCGAAGGACATGTGGCTTGAGATCGGTGATCTCGCAGACCTCGCCGATCGAGAAGAACTCCTGGACGGGTTCCGCGGCGCTCATGCGTCCTGCTCCGCGCGCAGCCCGCGCTCCATGAGCTCGGGAATGGCTTGTCTCGCCGGATAGCCTTCAAAGAGGACCCGATACACCGTCTCCGCGATCGGCATCTCTACACCCTCTCGCTGTGCGAGCGCGAGCGCGCTCCTGGTCGTGACGACTCCCTCGGCCACTGTGGGTTTTCCGGCGAGTGACTGCTCCAGGGTCTTCCCCTTTCCAATCTCAACTCCCACCGCGCGGTTGCGGCTCAGCGCTCCGGTGCATGTCAGCACGAGATCACCGATCCCCGCCAGCCCGGCGAAGGTCGCCTGCTGCGCGCCGATGGCGACGCCCAGCCGCGTCATTTCCGCCAGACCACGTGTGATCAGCGCCGCGCGCGAGTTGTTGCCGAGCCCGAGTCCTTCGACGATGCCGGTCGCTACGGCCATGACGTTCTTGAGCGCCCCACCCAGCTCGACGCCGATGAGATCGTTGTGTGTGTAGACCCGAAACGATGCGCCGCTCAGCGCGTCCTGCGCGAGCTTCGCGGCTTCTGCGTCCGTCGACGCGGCGACGATTGCGGTGGGTTGATGCGCCGCCACCTCCGCGGCGAAGCTCGGTCCGGAGATCGCTACGGCCGCCCGGCCGGCGACCTCGCCGCAGACCACGTCGGACATGAGCGCCAGTGTGCCCTCTTCGATCCCCTTCGACGCGACGGTAAGCACGGCATCCTCTCTCACGAACTCTCGACCGGCGCGCGCCACCCGTCGCAGATGCTGGGACGGCGTCGCGTACACCACGATCGCCGAACCCTCGAGCGCCTCGCCATGATCTCCCGTCACGACGATCGAACGTTCGATCGTGAAGCCCGGCAGGAACACCGGGTTCTGATGCGTCTCGCGCAGCGAGCGCACGACGTCGGGCTCGAACGCCCAGAGCCGGACATCGTGCCCGTTGCGCGCGAGCAGATCCGCGAGCGCGGTTCCCCAGGCGCCTGCCCCGATCACCGCGCAGCGCATCAGCCGGCTCCTCCCGCCGAGCCGCCCGCGCGCGCCGCGAGAAACGCCGCGGCGAGAATCAGCAGTCCGACCCCGAGGGCCAGTGAAGGCCGCCGACCGAAGTTCGCCGCCCGCGAAAAGCGATACTCCGTGCCAGCCCGCAACCGCTGGATGTTCAGGCGGTGCGTCCAGAACACGAACACCGTGGTCACCAGCGCGACGTAGAACAGCGGCGACCGTACTCCAAGGCTCGCCGCCAGAAGAATCGGAAGCGAGAACGCCGCGGTCAGTGACGCCAGCGAGACGTACCCGCTCGAGAACGCGACTACCGCGAAGATGAGCAGCGTGATCAGCGTCTGGAGGGGTGCGAGCGCCAGAAAAACGCCGCACGCGGTCGCGACCCCCTTCCCTCCTTTTCCGAAGCCCAGAAACACTGGACGGATGTGCCCGAAAATCGCGGCGATGCCGCAGGCAACGGCGATCCAGACCTGCGTCGTGCCGGTCGTCGATGTCAGTGGAGGAAGAAGGCGCACGGGAATGGCGCCCTTGGCGATATCCACCGCGAAGACGAGGATGCCGATCTTCGCGCCGAGGACTCGCAGCACGTTGGTCGCACCGAGATTGCCGGAGCCGTGTGCCCGGAGATCGACTCCGCTCCACTTGCCCGCGAGATACGCCGCCGGGATCGATCCCGACACATAGGACAGGACGACCGCGACGACTGGATGCATTCCTCAGCGGGCCTTTCGCTTGAGCAGGATGCGCAGGGGATTCCCCGTGAAGCGCCAGGATTCCCGGAAGCCATTGTGCAGGTAGCGCACGTAGTGCTCCTGGACGAGATCGGGCGCATTACCGAACACCACGATCGTCGGCGGCGCAACCTCCACCTGCGTCGCGTAATTCAGCTTCACCTCGCGTCCCGCCGCCTGCGGCGGCTGCCGACGAGCCAGCAGCTCGTGCAGCCGCTCGTTCACTTCGGACGTCGGCACGCGCTTGAGTCGTTCCTGTTCGACCTGGAGAATGAGCTCGAGAATCTTCGACACGCGCTGGCCGGTGAGCGCAGAGGTGAAGACGAAGGGGACGAACTTCAGGAATGGCGCCTTCTCTCCTGCTTCTTTCTCGAACTTGGCTGCTGCCTTGTCGTCCTTCTCGGTGATGTCCCACTTGTTCACGACCACGATCAGCCCGCGGCCGCCCTCCCATGCGAGATGCGCGACCTTGAGGTCCTGCGCGTGCATGGCTCCCTCGGTCGCGTCGACGACCAGGATGGCGATGTCGGCTCGTTCGACCGCGCGGCGCGATCGCAGCGCGGAATAGAACTCGATCCCATCCTCCACCCTGCTCTGCCGCCGCAAGCCTGCCGTGTCGATGAACACGAACGTGCGTCCGTGGTACCGCATGGGCGTGTCGATCGCGTCGCGGGTCGTCCCTGCCTCCGCCGAGACGACGAGTCGATCTTCACCCAACAGACGATTGACCAGCGACGACTTGCCGACGTTGGGCCTGCCGATCACCGCGACCGCGAGATGCTCTTCCGCCGGCGCATCCGCGTGCGGCAGCCGCGCGACGAGTGCGTCGAGCATGTCGCCCGTTCCATGGCCGTTCGTCGCCGACACCGGGTACGGATCCCCGGCGCCGAGATTGAAGAACTCGTACCACTCCGTCGACTGCGGTTTGTCCACCTTGTTCGCCACCACCAGCCAGGGCTTGCCACTGTGCCGCAGCAATTCGGCGATGCGCGAGTCGCTGGGGTGAACGCCTTGCTTCGTGTCGACCAGGAAGAGCAGCAGATCAGCTTCTCCGATGGCGAGCCCCACTTGGCGGCGAATCTCGACGTCCATCGGAAGATTCGGATCCTCCACGAGTCCGCCGGTGTCGACGAGCCAGAAATGCTGTCCCGCCCAATCGGCGCGCGCGAAATGCCGGTCGCGTGTCGTGCCGGCCTCGTCGGAGACGATCGCGGCGTGCCCGCCGACGATGCGGTTGAACAGCGCCGACTTGCCCACGTTGGGACGGCCGACGAGCGCGACGACCGGGATGCCGGCAGCGCTCATCGCGCGGCGACGATCGCGGCATCGCGGCTGAGGAACTGCTCGGGCTCACTCAGCACGTCGATGAAGTCGTATGACGGATGCACCGGGAACGGCGCGGCGTCGCGCACGCTCTCGAACCGGTCATCATCCAGAAAGACGCCGTCCCCGTTGATGCACTCGGCGGGGATCAGCACGAGATCCGCGCCGAGCGTCTCTGCGTCGCGCAATGCGCGTCGAATGTCGGCCCCCACGAGCAGGCCGGCGGTCGTCGTGGTCGGTCCGAACAGCGAGTTCTCGATCGCCAGGAGCGTGAATTCGGCGCCCGTCACCGACGCAATGCGTTCGAGCAGTTCCGGCATGAGCGGCGACATCGAGACGCCCGTGACGACGCCGACGCGCAGCGGGCCGAGCCACGGAAGTTCGGCGGCGTGCGCGCTCACTCGCGCCCGCAAGGCGGAAAGCGAGCCGACGCCGTTCTCGATCTGCGCCAGATCGCCGTAGTGCTCCACCGGCGGCAGCTCGCGCGCGGCGAGCAAATACAGCTCGTCAGAACCGTACACCCACGCGTGCCCCCGTTCGCGCATGGCCCGCGCGGCCCAGCGCTCTGAGACTTCGAGAAGCTCGAGCGCCCTCGCCTGGTCCATCGACCTGCCCGTGTACAGATGCGAGAACTGGGTGAGTCCGACCGGCACCATCGCAACCGACAGACAGGCGTCGCCGAACGACCAGAGGTCGGTCAACGACTGCTCGAGCACCTCGCCGTCGTTCAGGCCGGGCACAATCACCATCTGCCCATGGAACTGGATCCCGCCCGCCACCAGCCGCCTGAGCTGTTCCACGATGTTCGGCACGCGCGGATTGTTCAGAAGCTTCTTTCTGGCTTCCCAGGGCGTCGCGTGCACCGAGACGTACAACGGCGACAGCCGATACTCGAGGATGCGCTCGAAATCGCGCTCCTTGAGATTCGAAAGCGTGGCGAAATTGCCATACGCGAACGAGAGCCGGTAGTCGTCGTCGCGGATGTAGAGCGGCTTGCGCAGCCCTTTCGGGAGTCCCTCGATGAAGCAGAACTCGCAGCGGTTCGCGCACCGCCGAACGGTGGGAGGCTCGAGGTCGAGGCCCATCGTTTCGCCTTCCGGCCGCTCCACCTCGTACACGACGTCCTCTCCGTCGGGAAGACGGGCTTCGATGACCAGGTCGTCGTCCGCGGTGAGGAATTCCCAGTCGAGAAAATCGCCGATCTCGCGCCCATTCACGGACCGGAGCTCGGTGCCAGGTTCGATGCCCAGCTCGGAGGCGATGCTGTCCGGATGTACTCGACTGACGCGTACCATGCTCTCGAAAAAAAGTACGCGCCCTCGGCGGGCGCGAAGCTCACGCAACCTAGGAGATGATCTGACCGAAGTCAAGCTAAATGAAACACTTCGGACCGCTCGCCTCACGCGGTACAAGACATGAAAAC
>JBOHTL010000457.1:0-4469 GCA_050733735.1 Gemmatimonadaceae bacterium | reverse complement strand
CAAGGTGCTCGACTTCGGCCTGGCGCGCCTGTGTGACGTCGCGACCGACCTGTTTCAAAGCGGCAGCGGCGGCCTGCTCGGCACGCCGGCGTACATGGCGCCGGAGCAAGCGGCGGGGACGGCGGTTCTGGATCACCGCGTCGACATCTACGCCGCAGGCGTTCTCGCGTACGAGTTGTTGACGGGCAAGCCACCTTTTTCTGGTGCGCCGCAGCAGGTCCTGGCGGCGCAGATCGTGGCCGTTCCGTCTCCCATCGAAGAGCGCTGTCCGACGATTCCCGCTCCACTTGCCTCCGCGATTTCGCGATGTCTCGAGAAGGATCCGGACAGTCGCTTCGCGTCCGCGGAGGAGCTGTTGGCGGTGCTCGAGGTGTTCCGCGGCACGACGAGTACGGACCTGCCGGTACCGGGGAGCGCCAGGCGCTTCAGTCCGGCGGTTGCGATTGCTGGCGCATTGGCGCTCGGAGCGGCAGTCCTGGCTCTGATCCTCGGTTCGTCATCATCCGTCGAGATGGAACTTGGTGCCGCTCTGCCGCTGACGAGCGAGCCGGGTCTCGAGATCGATCCAGCGATTTCGCCGGACGGGCGACACGTTGCGTACGTCGCCGGGCCGCTCCACCGCGCACGCTTGCATGTACGTCAGCTCGGCGGCCAGCCAGTTCGCGTCGCTCCGGATACTGGACCGCCGCACCGCTTTCCGCGCTGGTCGCCGGATGGCACGCAGCTGTTGTTCGCGCAAGGCTTCGCGGTCCTCAGCGTTCCTGCATTGTCAGGGAGTCCGCGCGTCCATGCCCGAGCTACTGACACCATTATTTCGGTGGCGTGGGCGCCCGATGGCAACACGATCGCCTTCAGCACGCGAGACACGGTGTACAGGCTCACACTGGACGGCGAGCCGCCGCGTGCGATCTCCGCGGCCCAGCGTCCTCACGCGCTGGATTGGTCGCCCGACGGCCGCCGAATCGCGCTTGTCGAAGGAGGGAGCCGGTTCACCGTGGGCGACGTGAGAACCTTTGGAGATCTCGCGCCCAGCGACATCGCGATCGTCAGCGCCGACGGCGGTGGGTTTCAGCGTGTCTCAGACGGCCGATCGATGAATCTGAGCCCGGTCTGGATGCCCGATGGCAGAACACTTCTGTTTGTCTCTGACCGCGCTGGTCCGCGCGACGTTTACGCCGTCGTCATCGGCCGCGGCGGCTCTGCAAGCGCACCAGTGCGTGTGTCCGCCGGGCTGAACGCGCAATCGATCAGTCTGTCGGCGGACGGCAGCCTGCTGGTCTATTCGCACTACACGAATCGCTCGAACATCTGGGTGATGCCGACAGACCCGCGCGGCATGTCTGGAGCCGCTGACGCACGGCTACTCACGACGGGAACCGAAGTGGTCGAGTCGCTCACGCTTTCGGCGGACGGGCGTCGTTTGTACTTCGACTCCGACCGGGCGGGGAATTCGGACATCTATCGCATCGATCTCCCCACCGGCGCTGCCGTGCAGCTCACGAATGATCCCGCAAGGGAGTTCGCGCCGTCCGAGTCGCAAGACGGGAAGTGGATCGCGTTTCATTCGTGGCGATATGGCTCGCGTGATCTCTTCATCATGCCACGCGAAGGCGGTGCTCCGCGACGCGTCACGTCCGACTCGGGGAACGAGGTCCGTCCGCAGTGGTCGCCAAGCGGTCGTCGACTGGCTTATCTCAGAATGGCTTCTGGCCGAAGCAGCCAGGTATGGATCGAGCGCCGGGGCGATGGCACCTGGACGGCGCCGGTCGAGGTCGTCGATCGGCAAGCGAACTTGCAGTTTCTCGACGACAGTACGTGGCTCATCGCAAACGATGCCGGTGGACTGGACAAGATCTCTCTCATGACGGGAACGAGATCGACGTATTACGCGCCGGCACAACCGAGACAGAGGGTCAGCTGGTTCAGAGTCATCGGAACGACGTTGTATTTCAGGTCGCGGCACCCCGATGGCGTGGCCAGCTACTGGAAGGTCGCCGCACCAGGCGGCATTCCGCGCCTCATCGCCGAGTGGAACGATCCCGACCGTCCGCTGCATCGCAGCGCGGGCGAGACGGACGGCAAGTACATCTATTTCACATTCGCGGATCGCCAGAGTGACATCTTCATCGGCGATCTGAGGCGGCGCACCCGCTGAGGGATCACTGACATCACCGCACTCGGCCACCGCCGCGAGGGGGCTGAGGTTGGCGGCGATGGCCGAGTGCAGCCCGGAACCGACCCGCCGTTCCGGTAACCGTCACGCACTTCGATGCGTCGGACTCCCCTCAGGAGTGAAGCGCGCTACCGGTTGCGGGGTGGATAAAGGCACCCGCCGTGCCACGAGAGCCACGGATGGAAGTTCTTCGCAATAGCCGACTTCAGATGATTGCGCACGGTAAAGTCCGCCGAAATGTTGCGGCACCGCAGCACGGCCGTGTGCGCGACGTCAACGCTCGATCCGGTCTCTCTCGCGCTGCGTGCGCCGCTGCTCGGCGTTGTCCGCGCTTCCCGGCTCGATCTCGTCGCGCTTGAAGCTGTTGCGCAGCTCCCGGATGCCTTCGCCGATGGACCCCATGACCGCCGGAATCCGCTTCGCGCCAAAGAGCACGAGCAGGATCAGCGCGATGATCCCGATTTCCATCAGGCCAAGTCCGAACATTACGACTCCTGGGGGCGGCGGGGCAGGTTCCGGCGGCTGATGCAGTATATGGCATGGAGCGGCCACGGGAATGGCCGAGAAACGATCACGCGACGCGCCTGGGGTCCGATGCCGGCGCCGGCGCGATTGCGATGATCGAGATCGGCCCAGCGAATGAAGAGGTCCTTGCAGAAATACCCCTGAAACCGGCCATGCCACTTTGGCCGGAAGCGGGCAAGCCAAGCTGGCATATCCGGTTTTTGGCCTGAAGTGGAATGAATAGGTAGAGGGACTGAAGCCGAAGCCGCAGCGAGAAATCCTTCAAACGCTGCGAGGTGGAGCCAGGGAGCTCCCACTTTTCCGCGACGCAGTGCGAGCGAATCGCGAGATGGTCCCACCGATTCGTGAGAGCCTGCCGCGGATTCGCGAGACGGTGCCACCCGTTCGCGAGGCACTGCGACCGATTCGCGAGACGGTGTGAGCGAATCGTGAGACGCTGACAGCGATTCGCGAGACGGTGCCGCGGATTCGCGAGACACTGCCGCGGATTCGTGAGACGCTACCGCCGATTCGCGAGACGCTGCCACGGATTCGCCAGTCGCTGCGAGCGATTCATGAGGTGCTCCCACCGATTCGCGAGATGGTGCGGGCGATTCGCGAGACGCTGCGGACGATTCGCGAGATGGTGCGGGCGATTCGCGAGACGCTCCTGCTGATTCGCGAGACGGTGCAGGCGATTCGCGAGATGGTGCGAGCGATTCACGAGACGCTCCCGCCGATTCGCGAGGCGGTGCGAGCGATTTGCGAGACGCTCCCGCCGATTCACTCGAAATCCATGACAAAACGCGCCGCCATGACGGACGCACAGGGCGGCGGTTCCCCGGGGCGAAATGCGTCCACTCACACTTTTACAGGAGGAACAGATGGATGCACGGCAGACGAACCGGATCGAGTCGCACCAGCGCGTGAAGGTGTTCCTGGAGGCCAACCCGGCTCCGGACAACGCCGGCATCGCGCAGGCAAAAGCGGCGCTGGACGCGGTGCTCGCCGAGCTCACGGACCACTCGTCGGCGCAGGTGGCGGGCGGGCAGCTGAGCCGGTTCGAGCGGCGGCGCGTCGAGTCGCTGATGAAGAAGCTGCGCGACCAGCACATGAAGCCCATCGCGACGATCGCGAAGGGCGAGATCGATGCGCAGCCCGGGATCACGGAGGCGCTCCGGATGCCGGAGGGCGGCACCGGCCCCGTCACGCTGCTGGCCGCGGCGCGCGCGATGCTCACCTCGGCGTCGAAGTTCCAGCCGACGTTCGTGCGGCACGGCCGGCCGGAGGATTTTCTCGACCAGTTCGGCGCGGCGATCGACGCGATCGAAGAGGCGCTTGTCGGCCAGTCGCAGAACATCGGCACCAAGGTGGGTGCGCGCGCCGGGCTGGCGAAGGCGCTGCAGCGGGGACGCCGCGCCGTCGAGATCCTCGATCCGCTGGTGAAGATCGCGTTCGAGGGGAACGCGGTGGTGCTGGCGCAGTGGGCGACGGCGAAACGCGTTCGCGCGGTGCCGATGCCCTCGGCGCTGGAGTCGGAGACGCCCGACATCTCCCCCACACCCGAGCAGCCGCCGACGGCGGCGTAACCCGACCCAAAGTCCACTTCAACCAGGAGGAACCATGAAGCGCGGAGGAGGAGTCCACACCGTTCCCTCGGACAAGGGGAAGGGATGGTGGAACAAGCTGGACAAGCAAGTGCTTTCCCGACATCGCACGAAGGAGGTGGCGATGGTGGTGGGCCGCACCGCGGCGAAGCGGCTCGGCGTGGAGCACTCGATCCACCGGCTGG
>JBOHTL010000456.1:0-1716 GCA_050733735.1 Gemmatimonadaceae bacterium | reverse complement strand
CGGGGGCTTCGTCGGCCGATCACGCGCTGGTCGGGTCATGAACGCGGAGAATACCGATGACGGAGGACCGTCCCGAGCTGGTACAATTCGGCGACATGACACCGGACCATTTCGCGCGGCATCCGGTATGGAGCTGTGGCACATTGGGCCGATGGAAGCGCCGAACAGCGCGCGATCGACCTCGTCCAGCGCCTTGCGCACGTTCATCGTCGTGGCGTTGACGATTAAGACGCTTCCGACTCCGCGATCGGGATACAGCCGCATCATGGAATGGAAGCCGCCGCCGCCCCCTTCCTTGTAGAAGTACCGCACTCCGTCGAGCACGCCCACGTGCCAGCCGAGCGTCATGTCGATCACCTTGCCGTCCGAAGTACGCTGCGGCTCATAGAAGAGCCGACGCGCCTCCTCCCCGAAAAGCGCTGATCGCGATCGCAGCTGATCCTGCAGGAACTTGCCGAACCCTCGGCTGGTGCCGACCAGACCACCCATCGCGGGACTGTTGAGGTAGTGGCTTTCGATTCGCAGCCACCTGCCCTCGTACTCGCCGATGAATTCATCGTCGATGAGAAAGCCCTTCAGCAGATTGGGAAAGGAATAACGCTCGAGATACCCGCGCGCGTGATGCGCGGGATCCGGGATGCCGAAGCCGAGCTCCGATTCCGCGGCGCCGATGCGACGCAGAACGTGTGTGCTCACGTAGTCCGTGAACGCCTCTCCAGTGACGCGTTCCACCACGCGTCCCAGTAACCAGTACCCGATGTTGGCGTACGCGTACCGTTTGCCTGGTGCCCCCTGCGGTTCCGCATGTTCGGCAAGCACCGACGCGAGGGCGGCGCCTTCGTCGAAGCCGGCGTGGGCAGACGCGAGATGCACCCACTTGAGTGGAATGGGATTCGGAAGGCCGGCCGTGTGAGCGAGCAGCTGACGCACGGTGACCGCGTCCCCGTACGGCTGGGAGGTCACATACCGGCTGACGGGGGCGTCGAGATCGACGCGTCCCGCCTCGGCGAGCTGCAGCACCGCGGCCGCGGTGAGGGTCTTGCTCATCGAGTACGCCATCATCGTGGTCGTCGAGTCGACCGGAACGCGCTGCGCGAGATCCGCGTAACCGCCGTTGAACTCGTAGAGCGTTCGCGCCGAGTCGACCAGCACATACTGCAATCCGGGGGTCTTCGAGGCGACAAGCGATTCGAGACGCACGCGAACGGCCTTCGTTGTCGCCGGATCGTCAGTACACGCGGCCAGGCCCGCAGCAATGGTCGTCATGACGGTTTGTCTGATTGACATGGTTACGTGTGCGCCGACACCTCGATCACGACCTTGCCCAGAACGCCGCGGCCAGCGCCACATCCAGAGGGTTGATGGATGACGCATGGACGCGCACGAGTACCTGATCACGTGATGGCGCCGGAATGGCGACGTGTGCGAGCGTCAGGACCTCTGGACCCCCGTAGCAGCGGAGCACGACCGCGGTCATCAGATCTGTCTGACGCGCCGGGACTGGAGCGATGGTGGTCATGTGAGATCCTGTGAAGTGGCGCGCAACCCGGCCCAGAGCAGGAGGAGTTGCCCCAGATATGCAGGCTCCAGCGCGTCCGGCCCGGAGCGTCGCAACACTACGGGCAGGCCGAGAAAGATGCCGGCAAGCGCCACGAGCACCGCATGGCGATCCGTTCTGCGCGGGAGCTCGCCCGCCTTGACCGCGCGGTCGATGAG
>JBOHTL010000455.1:0-3057 GCA_050733735.1 Gemmatimonadaceae bacterium | reverse complement strand
CCTTTACCTTAGTCGCGTGACCGTACTCATCGAAGCAGCCGTGGACTCAGTCGCATCAGCTCTGGCCGCGGAACGGGGAGGGGCGGGACGGCTGGAGCTCTGCGACGCGCTGCATGACGGCGGCACGACGCCGAGTGCCGGGATGATCTCCGCGGTGAAGGCGGCGGTGCGGATTCCCGTCTTCGTCATCGTCCGGCCGCGCGGTGGCGGGTTCGTCCACACATACGACGAGATCGGCGTCATGCGGCTCGACATCGAAGCCGCGCGCATGCTTGGGGCGGATGGCGTCGTCGTCGGTGCGCTCACGGCCGACGCGCGAGTGGATGAGGAGCACGTGCGAACCCTCGTTGCAGCGGCCAAAGACCTGCCGGTCACCTTTCATCGCGCTTTCGACCTGACGCGCGATCGCGAGGAAGCGCTCGAGACGCTGATGCGGCTCGGCGTGCAACGCGTGCTGACATCGGGAGGAGCCCCCATGGCCATCGATGGCGTCGAAGGCATTCGCGGACTCCTGCGGCGCGCGGGAGGGCAAATCACGATCATGGCGGGCGGCGGCGTTCGTGAAGAAACGGTGCAGGAGATCGTGCGGCGTACCGGCGTCAGCGAAGTGCACGTTCGGGGCACACGCGCGGCGCGAGTCCCGATGTCGCCGTATCCCGTCACCATCCGATTGCGAAAGACACTTCCGGAGGACGAGCAGGTCTGGGAAGAAACCGACGAGCGGCGCATTCGAGAGTTCGTGCGCCTGGCGAACGGCTGATCCCGCGGTATCATGGAGCCGACCGGGTTCGCCAACGTTGGTCCCCATTCCGGTCGTCCTCCCTTCCGAGACGCTGCTCATGGAAACACGCAATGAAACCAGCTCTGCGCCGCTGACCCCGGACACCGCGGGATCATCAGGCCAGAAGCCGGAACGGGCCTCGCTGTTCGAGGACTACATCGACATCCTGTACGCGCCCTCGACGGTATTCGCGCGCCGCGCGATGTCGGACTTTGGTGTTCACCTGCTCATCATCTCGGTGGTCACCGCGCTGCTGATGTTCGCCAACCGAGGAGTGTTCGCCCAGATCTTCGACGCGCAGTACACTGCGGGCATTCCGGAGATGATGGCGAAGAATCCGCAGCTGACCGCCGAGCAGATCGAGACAGGGCGCGGCATCGCTGCGACGTTCGGGGCGATCGCGGCGTACATCGCCACGCCCATCCTGCTGCTGATCTACTCGCTTCTCCTCTGGGGGATCACGCGCGTCGTGGGCGCACGGCTTTCATTCAAGCAGTCCGCGCTCGTGACCACGTTGGCGTGGGTCCCTCGCGTGCTCGCGCTGGTCGCCGTCGCCATTCAGGTCGCGTTCATGGATACCTCGAACGTGACGCACATGGGGCAAGTCGCCGTCGGCCCTTCGCGCTTCATGGACATCGAGGCGAACCGGACGCTGTATCAGCTCGCGACGGGATTCGACGTCTTCACCATCTGGAACGCCGTCCTGATCGGCATCGGCGTCGCGGTGATCGGCAAGGTGTCCGGCGCGCGCGCGGCAATCGGGGCCGCGATCATCTTCGTCCTCGGCGCGGGCATGCTGCTCCTGCAGTAGTTGAACGACGAGGTTCTCGGCAACATCGCGCCGGCGGCCCGAGAGCGTCTTATTGCAGGCCGCCGAACGTGTCGCACGCATTCGGGTTGCCGCTCTCGAAGCCGCGCATGAACCACGACGCGCGCTGTTCCGCCGACCCGTGCGTGAACGAGTCGACGTTCACGCGCCCCGTGGTGCGCTCCTGGATGCGATCGTCGCCCACGGCGCTCGCCGCGCCAAGGCCTTCCTGGATGTCGCCCGGCTCGAGCTTCCCGCGCTGGTTCGCGGAGTGCGCCCACACGCCGGCATAGCAGTCGGCCTGCAGCTCCATGCGCACGGACAGCTCGTTCGCCATGCGTGGATCGGATTGTTGGATGCGGCGCACGCGCTCGTCGACGCCAAGGAGGTGCTGCACGTGGTGACCGATCTCGTGCGCGAGTACGTACGCCTGCGCGAAATCGCCGGGCGCGCCGAAGCGGCGACTCAGCTCGTTGAAGAAATCGAGGTCGATGTAGACCCGTTGGTCCAGCGGGCAGTAGAACGGTCCCATCGCCGATTGACCCATGCCGCATCCCGTCCCCGTTCCGCCACGGAAGAGCACGAGGCGCGTGGGCGCATACGAGCTCCCGGCCTGATCGAACGCCATGTCCCAGGTGGATTGCGCGTCGTCGAGCACGAAGGAGACGAACTGCACCATCGGCTCCTCCGCCGCCGAGTCGGCAGGCGACAATCCGACCTCGCCGTAGGACGTGGTCGTGGTTTCGCCGCCGTCGCTGAGAATGCCGGGGCCGAAGATCAGGGCGAGAATCAGCGTGACCAGTCCACCGCCAATGCCGACCGGGCCGAAGCCGCGGCCGCGGCGATCTTCGAGATTCGGACTACGTCCGCCAGGTGTCCATCGCATGCCTCCCAGGGAAGCAAGAAATTCGCCCATCGTGACGGGATCGGTTTCAATTCCTAACTTGTGAACGCGCGCACACTCCCGCGCGCCTATCCGACCCTCCTCACTCCCGATCCCGATGCAGGCATCCGTCCTCCGCGCGTCCATTTTCATTGCAATCCTTGCGCTCGAGCTCGGCGCGCAACGCTCTCCCGCCCGAACGGCCGCGGCGCGAGATACGGGAAGCCAGGCCGACTCGTCGGGTCGCGGCGGCTCGGGGGCAGGCCCTTACGGCGGTCTGCGTTTTCGCTCCATCGGTCCAGCGCTGACGTCGGGACGCGTCGGCGACATCGCGGTGCATCCGGGGGATCCGAAGATCTGGTACGTCGCCATCGCGTCGGGCGGCGTGTGGAAGACGACGAACGCGGGGACCACCTGGTCGCCTGTTTTCGACGGCGAGGGCTCATACTCGATCGGCGTGGTCGTGATCGATCCGAACAACCCCAACGTCGTCTGGGTCGGCACGGGGGAGAACAACGCGCAGCGGTCGGTGTCCTATGGCGACGGCGTCTACAAGTCGATCGACGGCGGCCGATCGTGGACGAA
>JBOHTL010000454.1:0-4479 GCA_050733735.1 Gemmatimonadaceae bacterium | reverse complement strand
CCGGACCGCGTGATCGCTCAACCGGCGCGCGGCAGCGCGACTCGAACTGTGGGCCGCGCCGAAGAATTCTGGCTCGCCGGAGGAGCGACCCACACCACCACGATCCGTATCCGCAGCGGCACCGCCGCCGCCGCCAAACGCCTCACGCTGCGCGCGCTGAGCACGCGTGGGGGCGTCGCCGAGCGCGAGGTGAGCTGGTGAGCCGTTGAGTCAAGTGTTTCTGGCGACTAGATTTAGAAGTTCGACAAGAAAGATTCCGCGCGCGTAGCTCAGCTGGATAGAGCGTCAGCCTCCGGAGCTGAAGGTCACAGGTTCGAATCCTGTCGCGCGCGTTCGAGGGCGAGGGGGAGGCAATCCCTCGCCCTCGCTCGCGTGGCCCGGCCTTTGCCGAACTGGACGCCAGGTCCTACCGCAGAGAGAGCTCGTCTCGCCCATGGCGCCCCGCCTCACCTGGAGCAGGCTCGTTCCCGGAATCGTCGCGATCGTTCTGATCGCCGCGGCGACGATTGCGTTGCTCGTCTATGGGTCCGTCGGACGCATTTCCGGCGACAAGATGCGGCTCTACGTCGTGACGAATTCCGCGCGCGGTGTGATGGCGGGGACGGAAGTGTGGCTCGCCGGCCAACAGGTCGGTGTCGTGGAAGACATCGGATTTCGCCCGCCGAGCAGCGACACGTTGTCCCGCGTCGTCATCACGATGGACGTGCGCGAGAAAGACGCGGAGCAGATCCGGAAGAACTCCGACGTCCGCGTCCGCGCAGGCGCGAATCTGGTCGGTCCCATCGTCGTGTATGTCTCCGCGGGAACGCCCGAGAGTCCGCGCGCAATGGAGGGGGACACGCTGTTCGCGGCAGCGCAATCCGACGTGCAGGATGCCATGAATCGCCTGGGTGACGTGACAAAAGAATTTGGACCGCTCATGGCCGACGCGCGTGCGGTCATGTCGAGCGTGCGCGATCCCAACGGAACGATCGGCGCTTTCATGCGCGGCCGCGCGGGCAGCGAGATGGCGGAGCTTCGCGCACAGGTCACCGCATTGAACACGCAGTTCGGGGGCACGTCGTCAGAGAGAAGCGCGTTGACGACGACGGCGAGGTCCGCGCTCGCGACCGTGGACTCCATCCGCGTGCTGCTGCGATCCGAGCGTTCGACGCTCGGCCGTTTCCGTCGGGACACGACCCTTGGACGCACCGTGGCGCACGTTCGCGACGAGCTCGCGGCGCTCCGCGCGCGTTTCGAGGAAAATCCCGGCACGCTTGGACGGTTCGCCTCTGACAGCGCACTTCAGCGCGCGCTCGCCGACGCGCAGGCGGAAATGGCACTGCTGTCGGAAGACGTTCGCAAGCGACCCCTTCGCTACATCGCCTTTTGAACCCCGCTGCTACTCGCTACTTTCTCCGGACCCTCGCACGGCCCGCAGCGCAGCTACGCTCGCGCCCCCCTTCGGCGTCCCGTGCGCCAATCGGTTCCGCCCACCGTCCGTCGTGAACATTCTCGAGTTGAAGCGCAAGCCTGACGCCGAGCTGCAGGCAATCGCCGACGAGCTCGTGCCGGATTCGCCGCCAGAGCTCACGAAGCAGGAATTGATCTTCCGCGTGGAGCAGGCACTCCTCGACCGCGGGGAGCTGCTCACGGGCGAAGGCGTGCTCGAGGTGCTGCCCGAGGGATATGGTTTCCTTCGCAGCCAGGACTGGAACTACCTGTACAGCCCCGACGACATCTACGTCTCCCCGTCGCAGATCAAGCGTTTCGATCTCCGCACCGGAGACACGGTGCGCGGACAGGTGCGGCCGCCGAAGGAATGGGAGCGCTATCTCGCGCTGCTCAAGGTCGAGTCGGTCAACGGCGACGAACCGGATCTCGCGAAGCACCGCGTTCCGTTCGACAATCTGCGCCCGCGCTACCCCGAGGGGCGGCTCAGGCTCGAGCGCGACGACGGCGACGTCAGCATGCGCGTTGTGGATCTGATCGCGCCGATCGGCAAGGGACAGCGCGGGCTCATCGTCGCTCCGCCCCGCGCGGGGAAGACGATTCTGCTGCAGAAGATCGCCAACGCCTTCAACGAGAATCATCCGGAGGTGCATCTCATCGTGCTGCTCATCGACGAGCGGCCCGAAGAGGTCACCGACATGAAGAAGAACGTGCGCGGCGAGGTGATCGCGTCGACATTCGACGAGAAGGCTGACCGGCACGTCCAGGTGGCCGACATGGTGATCGAGAAGGCCAAGCGGCTCGTGGAGCACAAGAAGGACGTGGTGATCCTGCTCGACTCGATCACGCGCCTCGCCCGCGCGCACAATCAGGTCGCTCGCGATTCCGGCAAGATCATGAGCGGCGGACTCGACGCGAAAGCGCTCGAGCGCCCGAAGAAGTTCTTCGGCGCCGCGCGCAACATCGCCGATGGCGGCTCCCTGACGATCGTGGGCACAGCGCTCATCGAGACGGGGTCGCGCATGGACGAAGTCATCTTCGAGGAGTTCAAGGGCACCGGCAACATGGAGCTGGTTCTGTCCCGCAAGGTCGCCGACCGCCGGATTTTCCCGGCGATCGACATCAACAAGTCCGGCACGCGCAAGGAGGAGCTGCTCCTCACCGACGAGGAGCGCAATCGCGTCTTCCTGCTCCGCAACTTTCTCGGCGACATGCCGGAAGTGGAAGGGATCGAGTTCCTGCTGAAGCAGATGTCACGCTCGAAGAGCAACAGGGAGTTCTTCCAGCAGATGGTTCAGGGCGGGGGTGCCTGAGTCGTCGCGTCGCGTCATGGCAGTGGACTGGGGAGAGCGTCGCATCGGACTCGCGATCAGTGATCCCCGGGGAGTGATCGCGTCGCCGGCGGGATTCATCCAGCGACGCGCGGGAAAGCGACCTCCGATCGCCAAAATCGTCGATAAAGCGAAGGAGCTCGAGGCGTCGTCGCTGGTGCTCGGCCTGCCCCTGGACGAAAACGGCGAGGACACGCCACGCGCGCTCGAAGTACGAGCGGTCGCCGCCGAGCTCGAACGTCGAACCGGATTGCCTGTGGAATTGATCGACGAGCGATATACGACAGCCGCCGCGCGCAGAGCGGTGCGCGTCATGGGCGGCAAGCCAGAGGAGCGGCCCGGCGACATCGACGCGCTCTCCGCGACTGTGCTTCTTCAGCATGCGCTCGGCCGTGCGCGCTAGGCTGGCGATGCTGCTGCTCGTCGCCGCGGCATGCGGCGCGGGCGAGGAAGCATCGACGCGCGTGACGATCCCGAACGGCGCCACGATGGGCGTCGCCGCGGACTCGCTCGAGCGCGCCGGTGTCATCGGATCGTCGCGGATGTTCCGCCTGTACGCGAAGCTTCGTGGCGGCGATCGCGGGATCAAGGCGGGGACGTACGCGCTGCGTCCCGACGCGAGCTGGGAGAGCGTGCTCGACGCGCTGCGCAGCGGGCGCGGCGTGGTGAACATCGTCACGGTCCCGGAGGGATACACGCTGCGACAGACCGAGGCGCTGCTCGCCGCCAGACTTGGCATCCCCGCCGATTCGGTGCGCGCGGCGGTCCGCGACACGGCACTGCTGCACCGGCTCGATGTGCCGACGCCCCACGTGGAAGGCTACCTCTTTCCCGATACGTATTTCTTCTCACCGGGCACGACGGCGCGCGTCGCGGTGGAGACGATGGTGCGCCGCTTCGAGCAGCGATGGAAGCCGGAATGGACCGCGCGGCTCGATACCTTGAAACTGTCGCGTCACAGCATCATGACGCTGGCGTCGATCGTCGAGCGGGAAGCGAAGCTGCAACGGGAGCGGCCGGTCATCGCCGCGGTATACTGGAACCGGTTGCGCCGGGGAATGCGGCTCGAGGCCGACCCCACGGTGCAGTACGCGCTGCCCGAGTATCAGGCGCGACTCCTGTATCGGCATCTCAACGTCAACTCGCCGTACAACACCTACCGCAACGCAGGCTTGCCACCGGGGCCGATCGGCGCGCCCGGCGCCGCCAGCATCGAGGCGACGTTGTATCCGTCGAGCGTCCCGTATCTGTACTTCGTCGCGTATCCCGACGGGCACCATGAATTTCGCACGCGGCTGCAGGAGCACACGGTAGCGTCGCGCGCGGCGCGACGCGCGTGGGACGCCGCGGCTCGCGCCGCAAAGCAGTCACAGACTGGAGGAGCGACCAGGACGCCCGCGTCTCGCGGGACGAAGTCGCCGGGGACGTCAGGGGGAGGACGAGGCTGAGGACAGCCCGTCTACTCTGCCCACCTTCAAAGGCGACGCGCTTCGCGTACGCCAGCGAATATCGACGTCCGGCATGTGCTTCCTGCCGATCCGTGCCTTTCGGTTCGGGATCCGATCACCGCGCAGAGCGTGCCTGCGATGGGCGCGCATGATCCGCTCGAACACCGGGGGCTGCATGATGAGGTGCGCGAGATCCGGATCGAACTGCGTCCCGGCGGCGGCGAAAATGATCTCCGCGGCCTCGCGCGTGCTGCGGCCGTCGCGATACC
>JBOHTL010000453.1:0-2601 GCA_050733735.1 Gemmatimonadaceae bacterium | reverse complement strand
GGCGGGCGCGGTGACGAGCATCCTCGCCGGGACATTCGGAACGCTGCTGCTCATCTGGCTCTCCCCGACGATCCAGGTGGACGTGCTGCAGCGCTCGGATGCCTGGTTCCCGCTCAAGAACCCGGCGCTGCTCACCATACCGCTGTCGTTTATCGCCGGAATCCTGGTGTCACTTGCGAGCCGTCACGCCGAAACCGATGAGCACTACGCGCGCCACGAGCGCCGCATGCATCTGGGCGCCACGGGCGATTGATTGAGCGAGATCGAGAAGCTTTTCTCACGAAGCGCAGCGACGTATGCCGCGGTGCGGCCCAGATATCCCGCCGCGTTGTACGAAGCGATTCTCGCGGTTACGCCGAATCGATCGCTCGCCTGGGACTGTGCCACGGGTAACGGCCAGGCGGCGGTGGATCTCGCGCGGCACGTGGACCGCGTCATCGCAACGGACGCCAGTGAGGAGCAGATCGCGTACGCTTTCCCGGTGCCGAACGTGGAGTATCGCGTTGCGCGCGCCGAAGCCAGCGGCCTTCCTGAGCAGTCGGTCGCGCTGACGACCGTGGCGCAGGCGTTGCACTGGCTCGACCATGGGCGTTTCTACCGGGAAGTGCGGCGGGTCACCGTGCCAGGAGGGGTTTTCGCCGCCTGGTGCTATGGGACTGCCAGTTCGGGAGTAGCGATCGGCCGCCTGCTCAGGGAATTCCAGGACGGCCTGATGGGGCCCTACTGGGATCCACGCCGTCATTGGGTGGATGAAGGATATCGGACCATCCCCTTCCCGTTCCCGGAGCTTCCCATGCCCACTTTTGAGTTGCGCGCGGAGTGGTCGCTCAGTCAACTGGGCAGGTATCTGAGCAGCTGGTCGGTGGTTGCCCGATACCGGCAGATGCGCGGTGTGGACCCCGTTCCGCTGATACTGGACCGAATCGTCAAACACTGGGGCGCTCCGGAGGAGACACGAGCCATCGTGTGGCCACTCAGCGTCCGCGTCGGGAGGGTTGGATGAAGACAGTCGTGAGAGTGATAGCGATCACGTGCATGCTTGGCGGCGTTGCTACCGCGCAGGGGCAGCGCCAGCAGGGCGCGCCGGCGGCGGCGCTGCCGGCTCTTTCGCCGGAGGCCGCCGCGGCGCTCGAGAAGCTCGAGCCGCGTCACTCCAGCGAAGTCGGGCTCGTGCAAGGCTGGTATCGCGATCGCAACGTCCTGTATTACGACTTCGGCGAAGTGCCCATCGGCGCAACCGCCGGTCGCGTGCTCTGGCCGATCCACGGGTTCGACGCCAAGGGGAATCCCGTGGCGATTCGCGGGCAGCGACCGATCTTCTCGACGATTCCCGGGCTGGCCGATTACAGCGGCGTCTATCGCCTCTCGTACGTCGTGACGGCTGACCACGTACAGCCCAACGTGCTGCGTGACATCGCCGCGATCGACGCGCTCGTGAAGCGCGGGCGCGCGCTCATTCGTGAGACGGATATGACGTACAATCTCCCGGTCGTCCCGCGCGGAACGCGGCTCGCCCGCGACACGACGCAGGGAATGGACGGATGGTTCGAAGGGCGCGAAGTGCAGTTCTTCGACTTCGGTCCTGCGAGCATCACGCCGGCGTCGATGTGGCGCTTCGTGCGAGGCACGGACGAGTCGGGTCAGGCGCGGCTGCTCGCGGAGCAGAACAGCATCGTCGATTCCATACCGACGACCGCCGCGGCTCCCGATCTCTGGGAGATCCATCCCGTGACCGCCGATTCGACGTACGCGCCCAACACGGCGAAGAACGCCAGCGCGGTTCGCTCGGGTGGCTACGCGGTCGGCACGCCGACGGCCGTGCGGAACCTGCCGATCGCGTTTCTCGACAGCGCGCCAGTGCAGCGCGCGGCGAGCCCGGTGCGCGCGTTTGCGGATCTTCGCTCACCCTTCCCGCCCGCGCCCACGAGGCCACTGCTTACAGAGCAGCCCCCGCCCGACAGCAGCACCTCGCCCTGAGCGGGCCGGTCAGGAGACCGCGGCGCGATGCTGGGTGCCGCGGGCGTCGAGCTCGGCCTGGATGCGCTCGCGCTCCGCGCGCATCTCGTCGACCGACATCGAGCTTTCGTCCGGCGGCATGCGCGTGAGCACGGCCTCGCGGCAGGCGTGCAGCACGGCCTCGAGCGCTTCAATGCCGTCGTCGGTGGCCTCGTAGAAGAGGTCGTTCAGCGCGGATTCGGCTCGCTGCAGCTGTTTGATCAGCTCATTGGCGTGGCCGCGGCTCGGCATGACGCCGCAGACCTTTGGAGACACGCGATTGCCGACGGCGCGGTGCAGGATGACTACCGTTCCGCGCCGACCCGGCTGCATGTAATACGTCGCCGGCTGAGTCTTGCGGGACTGCTTGGCCCCGCGCCCGCCTCCACCGCCACGACGTGATCCGCGTTTTCTCGGCGGCCTCCCGCCGCGCTGCCTGGCCATAGCCTTCCGAGTTACAAGTGTCGCAATATAGAAAACGGTTCCCGCGACTTCCTAGGTGGACGCCCGCGGCACCTGTCGGGCAACTGCGCGCGATATCTTGCGCCGTATGCGCATTGCGATCGCGATTTCGACGTTCGGGCTGGCTGCCGTCGCACACGGTCA
>JBOHTL010000452.1:0-8862 GCA_050733735.1 Gemmatimonadaceae bacterium | reverse complement strand
CAAAAGCCGTGAATAATGCATCCCCCCAGCGCCACGCGACAGCGGGGAACCGGAGGAGAACGGTGCTCCTCGCGCGAAGCGGCCCCCGGAGTGAGGCGTTCAGGATTCCGTCGCGAACGGGCGATCGACGGGCTCCGTCCAGCGCTGAACGGCGGCAAGCACCGTGCGCGGGTCGGTGGGTTTCGAGATGTAATCGTCGCAACCGGCGTCCAACGCTTTCGCGCGGTCTGTCGCGAGGGCGTGCGCGGTCAGCGCGATGATCGGGATCATCGCGGTGGCGGGATCCTGCTTCAGGATTCGCGTCGCCGCCAGTCCATCGATGATCGGGATGGAAACGTCCATGAGAATGACATCCGGCATCTCGTCGATCGCCTTCGCGATCCCCATCGCACCATCGGTCGCCTCGGATACGCGAAAGCCGCGGGACGAAAGGACCGCCCGAACGATGATCCGGTTGTCCTCGTTGTCCTCGATCACGAGAACGCTCCGCGGTCGCGTCATGACGACTGCCCGCCTCCCGAGACCACCGCGGCGGCGCCGTCCTCGGCGCCCCGCCGCTCGTGAGCGAGCGGCAGCGTAAACGCGAACGTCGACCCCGCGCCCGGCGCGCTCTCGACGGTGAGATCGCCCCCCATGGCGCGCGCCAGATCCCGGCTGATGGCGAGCCCCAATCCAACGCCGGCTGCCGGCTCGCTCAGTTGCCGCCGCGCCTGTACGAACGGTTCGAAGATGGATTCCAGCTTCTCCCGCGGTATCCCGATGCCGCTGTCGCGTACGCGCAGCCGGATCAGGTCCTTTCCATCCGAGTCCGGTGCCAGGGCGCACGAGACCGCGATCTGACCTCCGGACGGCGTGAACTTCGTCGCGTTGGTGACCAGATTGAGCAGGACCTGCACGGCTCGCTCGCGGTCGGCCATGGCCACTATCGTCGGCGGGCATGGTTCGCGCGCGTAATCCAGCCCCTTGGCCTCGATCTGCGCACGGGTCATCGCTTCGACCTCGGCGAGCAAATCGGGAACCGTTACTTCGTTCTGTTCGACGATGAGGCGCCCGGCTTCGATCTTCGCGAAGCTGAGCACGTCGTCGATCAGGCTCAGGAGATGCTGCGCGCTCCTCTCGATGCGGCCGAAGGCCTCGTGCTGCTCACGGGTAACCGGACCATACACCTCCAGATCGATGAGCCCCACGTACCCGGTCACGGCGTTCAGAGGGGTGCGCAGCTCGTGGCTCATGGCGGCGAGGAATTCGCTCTTCGCCCGATTCGCGGCATCCGCGTCCCGGCGCGCGTATTCGGCGTCGCGGCGTGCCTCGAACGCGGCCCCGAGCAGCGTTTGGCGTTCTGCTTCCTCACGCTTGCGCTCGATCACGACCGAGGCGGTGCGGGTCACGATCTCTCCGAGCAATTGGTCTTGTAACGGGGGATCGCGCACGTCGGGATAGTAGTAGGCAACCGTCCCAAGAACGTTTCCGGTCGAGCCAAGAATCGGAATCGACCAACTGCCTCGAATTCCCAGAGGCAGCGCCAGCGCGGCGAACGCCGGAAACTCGGTACTGGCGGCGACGTCTGAAGCGGCCACCTGCCGCCTCCGGGCTACCGCGGCGCAGCACGGGCCAGTGGCCGAGCTCACCTGCATACCTTCGATGTCCCGCCCATAGTCCGGAGGCAGGCTCGGGGCGGCGACCTGCTCGAATCGCGATCCCGATTCGTCGAGCACGTGAATGGCCACCCTCGCGGCGTCGCCCGACTCGGATTCGATCGTGTGCGCCACGTAGCCGAGCACGTCCATCAGTGGCGCTCCAGACGCGAGCATTTCAAACGCTTGCTTCTGGCAACCGATGGCTATCTCGGTTTGCTTCCGGTCATGAATGTCGGTGCAGGCGCCCACCCACTCGTGCACGGCGCCGTCGCGTTCCACGATCGGCGTGGCTCGTGCCTCGAAGTGGCGGTACTGCCGGCTGGCGGCGTGCCACAACCGGCCGTGCGACTGATAGAGCGATCGCTCCGTCATGGCGTGTTCCCACTTCGCGAGCACGCCGGCGCGGTCATTGGGATGCAGCGCATCGATCCATCCAAATCCCAGCATTTGCTCGCCCGACTGACCGGTATACTCGCCCCACGCGCTCTGCGGCGCTACGAACCGGCCTTCGCCGTCCGTCGTCCACGGAACGTCGGTGAGCACCGACACAAGCGTCCGGAAGCGTTCTTCGGAAGCGGCGATGGCCGCGCGTGACGACTTCGAACCACTGTCATTCCCTTGCTTCGACATCATTCGGGACACCCCTTCTCGGACCGTTTACGTACGTCCTTGGAATGATGGCGGTTGCGGTGAGCGATTGCTACAACCGGCCCCAGCAAGATGCACACCACGCATGGCTCTGACTACGCCACGCTCGTCGCGCGGAATAAGGTGAATCTGAGGGCGCGCGCCACTACCTGGCTGCGGGGAGGTCGCGATCCAGTTCCCGCACGGCGGGATCCAAGGTGCGCCCGGCCCGTCCCTTCCTTCAAAGGGCCGCTTGAAAAAGAGTGAAGTCCAGGGCGCAGCAGCGCGGCGGGCGCGCTTCAGTTAGTCGGCGCGCAATGACTGCATCGGGTCGACCCTCGCGGCGCGATGGGCAGGAATGACGGTCGCGAGTAGCATGGCGCCGACCAGCAGCAGCGGAACCACGAGCAGAGTCATGAGGTCGAGCGTGGTGATTCCCGAGACGAGGCGCGAGAGCGTACTGCTCATCGCGACAGCTGCTCCCAGGCCGATGAGAATGCCGACTGCGGCGAGCCGCAGCCCCTCGCCGACCACGAGTCGCCTGATGTCGCTGGATGTCGCACCGAGCGCCGCGCGTATGCCCAGCTCCCTCGTCCGCTCACGAACGCCATATGCCGTGACGCCGTACGTGCCGACGACCGCGAGTGCCAGCATCAACGCGGAGAACGCCGAGACCAGCAGCATCTGGAAGCGTTGGTGCGCGACCGAGCCGGAGACGATCTCGTCGAGCGTGCGCACGCGATGCAACGGGATCGCCGGGTCGAGCTCTCGAACGGCGCTTCGAAGGACCGGGATCAGGGCCGCCGGGTCCCGCCGCGTCCTCACGAGCACGGTCATGAAGTTGTATGTGCCTTGCGCCGTGACGAGATACACGGTGCGGCCTGCCTCGGCGTCCAGCCCGGCGATCCGTACGTTGCCGGCGACACCGATCACCTCCGCCTCACGGTGCGACGAGAGCGCGATGCGTTTCCCGAGCGGGGTAGCATCGCCCCACACACTCCGCGCCAGCGCCTCGCTCACGATCACGACGTCCGGCGCCGGGCGCGCGTCGGTTCGCTGGAACGGCCGGCCTCGCAGAATCGGAATGCGAAGCAGCGCGAAATACGTCGGCGACACCATCCGGAAGTTCGCTTGCCGCGTGGTGCCGGGAGGATCGCCCGGCAAACGCAGGGACGATTCCGATGGCTCTTCCTCGAGCGGAGGCGCGCTCGCAATGCTCGCTGCAGAGACATCTGGAAGCGCCAGGATGCGCTGCAGCAGGGCGTCGAAGAATACGTCGCGCCGCGGTTGATTCGGGTAGGCGGCGGTCGCGGCCATCGGGAGCTCGAGCTGGAACGTCAGTACAC
Source organism: Gemmatimonadaceae bacterium (assembly GCA_050733735.1). Taxonomy (GTDB): domain Bacteria; phylum Gemmatimonadota; class Gemmatimonadetes; order Gemmatimonadales; family Gemmatimonadaceae; genus DASPMP01. The sequence goes on along the minus strand of JBOHTL010000452.1, from coordinate 5,252 downwards.
CTTTGGAGTCGATACCGGGATCGACTCGGAGAAGCGCTGCGAAGCTTCGAATCAGCAGAGCGCCGGCCGTCAACAGGAGCATGGCCAGGGCGATCTGGGACACGCTCAGGCCTTTCATCGCCCGACGGTCGTCGCGGCCGCGCGCGCGACTCGCATTCTGCCGCAGGAGAATCGCGCTATCGGGTCGCGCGGCCTGCCAGGCCGGAAGAATCGACGCGAGCGCCACGGCGAGCAGCATGGCTACCACCGTGAAAGCGAGCACGGCCAGGTCGATTCGCGCGTCGGCGAGGAGCGGGATGTCCGCCGGGCCGAACGCGACGAACGCGCGGACGATGCCGAAGGCGAGCAGCAGACCGGCCACCGCCCCGCCGACGCCAAGAACGAACGCGTCGGCAACGACCTGAGCGACGAGACGGGATCGCGACGCTCCGAGCGCGTACTGAACCGCCATTTGCTTGCGGTTGCTCGCCCCTTTGATGAGCAGGAGGTTGGCGACGTTCGCGCAGGCACCGAGGAGCACGACCGCGACGGCGGCCAGGAGGAAGAGGAGGCCGCGCCGCACGTCCTTGACCACCTGCTCGCGAAGCGGAACGAGCCGGACGCCGACGTTGCGGTTGGTCTCAGGGCTGGCCTCGGCCAATCGCGTCGCAATCGCCGATAGTTCGCCTTGCGCCTGCGCGAGCGACACGCCGGGAGCGAGACGGCCCACGACGCGAAGCCTTCGACTTCCCCGCCCTCCGGTCTGATTGTCCTCGGGAACAAGAGGGCGCCAGAGCTTCACGTCGGTGCCGAGGATGTGTACCGCGCGGGTGTTTAGCTCGGAGGGCATGATGCCCACTACACGATATGGCACCCCGTTGACCATGACGCTGCGCCCAACGAGCGCGGTGTCCGCGCCGAACTGATCGTGCCAGAGGCCGTAGCTCAGGATCGCGCGACGGTGGTTCCCGAGGATCGTCTCCTCTTCCTGGAATGCCCGGCCATGCAACGGCCGAATACCGAGGACCGAGAAGAAGTCGGGAGTGACACGTGCAACGGATACACGTTGCGGCTCGCTGCCGCCCGCCAGGTTGACGTCGCCGTTCGGGAACGTCCACAGCGCAGCGAGACCGGCAAAGGATTGGGATTGCTCACGCCAATCTTTGAAGTCGGGATACGATGAATACCCTTCCGCCAAGCGCTGCTCAGGAAGGCTGCTCCAGGCCATCGTGAGGCGCTCGGGGTCGTGGAACGGCAGCGGCTTGAGGAAGACGACGTTGATGATCGAGAACATCGCTGTGTTCGCGCCGATACCGAGGCCCAGCGTCACCAGGGCGACGACGGCGAGCATCCGCTGGCGGATCATGGACCGCGCCGCGCGACACAACGAAGGGGTTACCTCACGGAATGCGATCATCACACCAACTTCGAGCCCGGCCTCCATTTCGGCTTCCGCTTCTAACCGGCGTCGACTGGCATATCGCGACGCGCTGGCGCGCAGCTCGGCCAGAAGGGCACCTCAATTCGTTGTCAGGCCAGCGGAACAATCTTCGACGCGCGCATGCGGCGGTCGCGGGTCAGCAGTGGGACGTTGTGAACGACCGCCGTCGCGCCGATGAGCTCATCCGCCGGATCCCCTGAATAATCGAGCCGGGTGGACTCCACACTGATGGCCAAATCGATGGGCCAGACATGCAGTGCCGACAAAATCCGCACGGTCTCGGCATCATCGAGGTCGAGCTCGAGGCGGCCAAGCTGCACGAGTTTCGCCAGCTCCCAGAGCACGATGGCCGAGAGGCTCCACGTCTCGGCCGTGAGGATTCGCCGCTCGGTCGCCGTCAGCTTGCCTGCCAGGGCGAACACGAGCACGTGGGTATCGAGGCTAACCATCAGCCTCCCACGATACCCCTGTGCTCAGCAGATCGCCCTTGATGGTGACCTGATCCCTCAGCGCCCCAATCAGCTCCGCCGACGATTCCCGCACCGGGAGCACGCGGGCCACGGGCCGGCCGTGTTTCGTGACCACGACGCCTTCGGGGCCGAGCCGGTCGAGTATGGCGAGGCATTGCTCCTTGAATTTTGCCGCGGCGATCTTTTTCATGACCACAAACTATAACTGGTCATAGATTGTGTCCAGTTAACCTGCACGGGTACCTGGCCGGTCAGGCACAATTCGCGCAGGCGTCGCTTCACCTCCGCCACGGCCGCGGTGAGCCGGATGTTCCGCTGCTGGCGACGATTCTCCTCCAGACGTGACAGCGACACGAGGTCCTCGAGTACGTCGCGAATCGCGTCGATGCAGGTGGAGGCCAGGTGCAGGAACTGGCCGAATGTCGCCGTGATGGTTCAGAACGGCGCGCTTGCCGATCCAATCAAGCGTCGGCAGGCGTCTTCCTCTTCAGGAGCCGCGAGCGCCGTGTGAGTTCGGCCTGTGGAACTCGATTACCAGGTGCGTGACGTACTGCGTCAGGCAATCGCTGGTGGTCTTTTCCATTCTTCGTGCCCGCGATTCTGATGGTCAGCGCGTCTCCGTAGGCGATGGCCGCGAGAATCGCTCCCTGAACGATAAGTCGGCCATCGTCTCCTTCATCGGCAACTGCCAGCGCATTTCGCGCCGTCTTGAGGTGTGCTCGGGCTGCATTGCGGCGGCCGGACCACCGAGCTCGATCCCGGACGGCCGTCCACGCAACCGATCGTCGAGCATCGATCCGCCGCTCGGCGCTCCGGCGGTGTTCCCAACCCGGCGGAGGCGACATGAGTCACGACCACGCCAGTCACTCGCACGACGCGCGGGCGGTCTAACAGGATGCTGAAAAAGTAGACGAAATTGAGTCTGGCGTGTTCGTGCCAATCATATAGGTTGGCGCGACCTCACAGCGAGTGCGCCGATGCGCGGACCCGACGAGCGGCAAGCGATCCTCTTCAGCTACCGGTCGATTGAGGACCGGATTCCAGCCGACCACCCGCTGCGCGCCATGCGCCGACTGGTCGATCCCGTGCTGGTGACTCTCTCCCCTCGGTTTCAGGAGCTGTATTCGGCCATCGGCCGTCCGTCGATTCCGCCGGAGCAACGGCTGCGGGCCTTGCTGCTCCAAGTGTGTTACACGATTCGCAGTGAGCGACAGCTGATGGAGCAGCTCGATTACAACCTGCTGTATCGGTGGTTCGTTGGCCTGACGCCGGATGATGCCGTCTGGGTGCCGACGGTGTTCACCAAGAATCGAGACCGTCTCCTCGACGGCAACATCGCGGAGGCGTTCTTCAATCAGGTGCTCGCGCTCGCGAACGAGCACGCGCTGCTCTCCGACGACCACTTCACCGTGGATGGGACGCTGCTCGAAGCGTGGGCGAGCCATAAGAGTTTCCGGCCCAAAGAGTCGCCCGAGCCGCCGCCCCCGTCGTCCGACGACGGCCCTGGATACACGGGGCGCAATCCCAGTCTCAACTGGTATCAAGCCAGCGTGTTGATGGAGAATCGCAACGGGCTCATTGTGCAGACCGATGTGCGCGCGCCTGGCGGGTTCGCCGAATGCGATGCCGCCCTCGAATTCCTCACGCTGCTCCCACCGACGCGGCGACGCCGCACGCTCGGGGCGGACAAGGGATACGACATGCCGGACTTCATCGCCGCCGTACGAGGCCTCGGCTTCACGCCGCATGTCAGTCCGAATCCCCATCGGTACCGCGGGCGGAAGCACAGCGCCGTCGATGGACGCACGACCCGTCATCTCGGCTATCTGATCAGCCAACGCAAGCGGAAACTCATCGAACAAGGATTCGGCTGGCAGAAATGCATCGGCTTGTTGCGCAAGCTGCACCACCGCGGGCGCGAGCGAGTGGGGTGGATCTTCGCTTTCGCGAGTGCGGCGTACAATCTCGTCCGACTCCGCACCCTCCTTGGGCCAGCGGCAGCATGATGGTCCCCCGCGATGATCACGACGACGGCACCATCCGGCGGCCAAGGCGCCTGAGGAGCCTCGCCCCGAGTGATCAACTCGCCCGATACTCCGGGGCAGCTTCATTTGCTGCCTCGGCCGTCGTTTTTCCGCATCCTGCTAACTCCTTCGCGTCCTGCGCCGTCAGTCGGAACGGCCCGTGTAATCGGCTCCCATCAGCCCATTTACACGTTACACGCACCTCACTACGTTTCCTTCGCGATTCGGCGCACCGTTCGCGCCGTTCCAGCGATCACGTAAAGGGACCTGGCTTCGCGCGGGTCCTTTTTTTGTTCCAGCGGTCGGGCGTTCCGGCCGTCCCCGGACTTGGGATCGTACAACATTTTTTACCAGTGAGTGCAGGAATGCGTACCCAGGGTGTTGTAAAGTGGTTCAACGATTCGAAAGGCTTTGGCTTCATCACTCCGGACGGCGGCAGCAAGGATTGCTTCGTCCACTACTCGGCGATTCAGGGCAACGGCTTCAAGTCCCTCGCCGAAGGTGATCGCGTCGAGTTCGACGTGGTTCAGGGCCAGAAGGGTCCGGCGGCGGAAAACGTCACCAAGGTCTGAGTAGGTCGAGACCGAGCATCGGCTCCCGGCGACATGCCGGGGGCCGATTGCATTCCCACCTCCGCATCGCGATGCTTCGCGCGCGCTCAATGTCAGCAAGAAACTGATGGCCAAGGAAGAGGCAATACAACTCGAAGGCACCGTGACCGAGGTGCTGCCAAACGCGACCTTTCGCGTGACGCTGCCCAACGGTCATACCGTCCTGGCGACGCTCGGCGGCAACATGCGTCGATTCAGGATTCGTGTCCTTCAGGGCGATCGCGTGACCGTCGAGGTTTCCCCGTATGACCTCACGCGCGGACGCATCACCTTCCGCCACAAGATCTGACGCTCAGACGGCGCGCTCAGCGCGCCGCGCGCTGCAGTCGATCCACGATCGCTGCCCACTCAGGCGCGTCCGGCGGGTGCTCGATCAGTACGACATCACAGTGTTCGGCATCCATCGCGTGCAGCGCGGCGTACAGGTCGCGGGCGTACGCATCGGGCTCGCCCGGCATCACGCGCACCGCGTCGCCATCGATCGCACCGAAGGCGATGACGCCGACTCTCGACGACCTCCGGTGCGTCCGAACCGCGTCCTGCATCGCGTCCTGCATCGCGTCCGGATCGACGAGGATCACTCGACCACGCGGCGCGTAGTGTTTTCCCAGCAATCCCGGTGATCTCGGCGCTCCGAACGTCTCGGACACGCGAGCGCCGTGCGATTCCGCGGCGCCGGCGACGCGCGCGATGGCGTCGCGTCCGATCATCCCCGGCCGGAGCACGC
>JBOHTL010000451.1:0-5337 GCA_050733735.1 Gemmatimonadaceae bacterium | reverse complement strand
TCTCCGAACTGTGCCTCCCAGAGTATCAGCTCGCCCGGCGCCGCCGTGCTGAAACCGTACTCGAACGCCATGACCGCCGTTTCGGAGAGCGGACTGTTATAGATCTCGAATGGTGCCTTCGCTTGCGGCAGATGCGCGAGGGGAGTGAACTCCTCGCCGGTCGCGATGTCGTGCAGCACCGCCTGCCGGTGCGAGAAGGTGCCGCGCTGCGCATCCTGCCCTGACAGACGCACGGCCACGCCTTCCGTGAGCAGTGTCGCGAAGGCAAGCGCTTCCGCATGCCCCCAGTCGATCCCATTGCTCCGCAGCGCGTCGCGGCGGCGCGGCAGCGTTCGCTGGATCGTCGGGTGCAGCGTGAAGGACGTCGGCCACTGCAGCAGCTGCTCGTTCAGCGCGACGAGGATTTCCGAGCGAACGGCCGTCTCGACCGCGCCCGACTGAACGGCCTCGAACTCGCCCGTCGGGTGCGCTTCCCGGTCCGCCTCCTTCACGTCGTTGAAGACGTCGGTCAGCTGGGTCGCGAGCTCCTTGTCCATCGCGTCCATCTGCTCGCGCGACACGACCCCCTCGTTGACCAGGCGGCCGCCGTACACTTCGCGCGGCGTGGGGTGCGACTTGATGACCTCGTACAGCTTCGGCTGGGTGAAGGCCGGCTGATCGGCCTCGTTGTGCCCGTGCCGGCGGTATCCCACGAGGTCGATGAGGACGTCCTTGTGGAACTCCTTTCGGTACGCAATCGCGATCCGCACCGCCACGACGCATGCCTCGGGGTCGTCCGCGTTCACGTGCATCACCGGGATCTCGAACCCTTTCGCCAGATCGCTGGAGTAGTGAGTGCTCCGCGCGTCGATCGGATCCGTCGTGAAGCCGACCTGATTGTTGGCGATGATGTGCAGCGTGCCGCCGACGCGATATCCGCGCAGCAGCGACAGGTTCATCGTCTCGGCGACGACGCCTTCGCCCGGAAACGCCGCGTCGCCGTGCACGACGAGTGGAAGCACGAGCGATTCGTCGCGACGCGCGCCCGCTCCCTCGACGCGCTGCCTGGCCCGCGCGACGCCCATGAGCACCGGATTCACGAACTCGAGATGGCTCGGATTCGGCACGAGCTCCAGCCGCACGGTCTCGCCGTCCGCCGTGGTGCGCTCGCCGCGATAGCCGAGGTGGTACTTCACATCACCGGTGCCGCTCGCCGAGTTCGTCTGATGGTGCTTGCCCAGGAATTCCTGGAAGAGCCGTTCGTAGGGCTTCCCCATGACATGCGCCAGCACGTTGAGGCGTCCGCGATGCGCCATGCCGATCACGACCTCGCGCGCGCCCATTTCGGCGCTGCGGACGATCGCCTCGTCGATCATCGGCACGAGCGCGTCGACTCCCTCGATCGAGAAGCGTTTGACGTTGACGAAGGCGAGTCCGAGGAACCGCTCGAGCCCGTCCACGTCCGTCATGCGCTGGAGCAGTGCGCGCTTTTCGTCCGCGCCGAGCGGCGCGGTCCAGCGCTGCGCCTCGATGTTGCGACGGAACCACTCGCGCTCGCGTTCCTCCTCGAGGTGGTCGTACTCGAACCCGATGGTGCTGCACCACAGCTTGCGCATGTGCGCCACGAAATCGGCGCCGGTGCCTTCGACTCCACCCAGGGCCGCCGCGGGCATCTCGCGAAGATCAGCGTCCGTAATTCCGTGGAACTCCGGGTTCAGCTCCGCCGCGCCGATGGGCGCCGAGCCGAGCGGATCGATCTGCACACACATGTGGCCGTAGCGCTGGATCGCGCTGACCAGACCGGCGGCGCCGGCAACCTTCCGCAGATAGCCTGCGTCCGTCGGGCCTGCGGAAGTGCTCGTGCCTGCAAGCTGTTCGGCGAACCGGAAATACTGTCGCCAGGGCTCGTCGACGGACGCCGGATCACGACGATACTGATCGTAGAGCTCGGCGATAAGGCCGTCGTTGAACGGGCCGGTCACGGGGAGCGTCATGACCGAAATATAAGTGGCGCTTGCCCGATCCCCTGGCGTGGTGCGTAGTGCTTAGTGGATGACGCAGTACGACCGAGCACTACGCACTAGCGATACTCCTCCATGAGCGCCGCGAGCGCCGCGCTGCCGGGACAGAGCTCCTCGAAGGGAATGTCGACGAGCGGACGGTCGACGGTCCCATTCACCGCGTGCATGTCACGATCGCTTCCGTCGATGTACAGCAGGCCAGTGGCGATCTCGCCCCGCTGCTGCAGCTTGCGCACATGCGCATATGCCGCGTCGCGATCGGTCGGGTCGTAGTCCTGGGCGACGCGACGGAAGCGCACGATGCTGCCGTCATGCATCGTCACCGACATCACGCCAGTGTCCGATTCCGCCTCCGGATCGCTGGTGATCTCGCGTCGCAGCGGCACGAAGTCGACCGCCGTCATCTCGCTGTGATGCTGACGCGTGAAGCGATAGCTCTTCGTCGACGCCTCGTGATCGTTGAACGTGACACACGGCGAAATGATGTCGATGAGCCCGAAGCCCTTGTGTTTCAGCCCCGCCTTCAGAATCGGGACGAGGTGCGACTTGTCTCCCGAAAAGTTGCGCGCCACGAACGTCGCGCCGAGCGACAGCGCCAGCAGCACGGGGTCGATGGGCGGCTGCGCGTTCGCCTCTCCGCCCTTCGACTTCGAGCCGATGTCGGCGGACGCCGAGAACTGTCCCTTGGTCAGCCCGTAGACGCCGTTGTTCTCGAGCACGTACAGCAGGTTCACGTTGCGACGGATCGCGTGGCAGAACTGCCCCAGTCCGATCGAAAGCGAGTCGCCGTCGCCGGAGATGCCGATGTACACGAGATCTTTGTTCGCCGCGTTCGCGCCCGTCGCGATCGACGGCATGCGCCCATGCACGGAGTTGAAGCCGTGCGACTGCCTCATGAAATACGCGGTGGTCTTGGACGAACAGCCGATGCCACTGAGCTTCGCGGCGCGATGCGGCGGCACGTCGAGCTCCCAGAACGACTGCACCAGCGCGGCGGTGACGGAATCGTGCCCGCATCCTGCGCACAGCGTCGACATCGCGCCCTCGTAATCGCGTTTCGTCAGCCCCAGCGTGTTCTGCTGGAGGGATGGATGGCGGACCGGAGGCTTCTGAATCGACGTCATTGCACACCTCCGAAGACGGGCGCGGCAGACGGCGACCGCAGGTGCGGCGGCATTTCCGGCGTGCTTTCGACGTGCTTCGAGATCGCGTCGACGACGAACCCGGCGGTCAGTGGAAGACCACCATACTCGAGAATCGGAATCATTCGCTGGAGCGGCGTCTCGGTCTCGATCGCGAGCAGCGTCCGCAGCTGCGCGTCGCGATTCTGCTCCACCACGAAGCACCGGCGATGTTTCGCCATGAACGCGCGCACCGCTGACCCGAACGGGAAGCCGCGGATGCGCATGTAGTCCGCGGTGATCCCATTGGCGCGCAGCCGATGCACCGCTTCGCGCACCGCCGCATGACACCCTCCGATAGAGACGATGCCGACGGCGGGGCTCGGCTGCTCGTCGAGCTCTGGTTCGGGCACCATCTCCGCAGCCGTGGCGAGCTTGCGCGCAAGGCGATCCATCACCTCGCGGTATTCGTCGGCGTCTTCCGTATACGTCGCGGATGAAGTGTGCCCCGACCCGCGAGTGAAGAACGCTCCCTTGGGGTGCACGCCGGGCAACGAGCGCGCGGGAATGCCCCCGCCGGTGTCGGCGTAGCGCGCAAACTTCTTCACCTCGGCGAGCTCCGCGGCGCCGAGCACCTTGCCCCGATCGGGTCGATACGCGTCGTCCCACGTCAGCCGGCGGCACATCCAGTCGTTCATGCCGATGTCGAGATCGGTCAGCACGAACACCGGCGTCTGGAATCGCTCGGCGAGATCGAACGCTTTCGGCATGAAGTAGAAGCACTCCTCGGGATTCGCCGGGAAGAGGGCGATGTGCTTCGTGTCCCCGTGCGACAGATACGCGACGGACAGCAGGTCGCCCTGCTGCGTGCGCGTCGGCATTCCCGTCGAGGGACCGGTGCGCTGGACGTCGACGAATACTCCCGGAATCTCGGCGTAATAACCCAACCCGACGAACTCGCTCATCAGCGAGATGCCCGGCCCCGCGGTCGCCGTGAATGCACGAGCACCCGCCCAGCTCGCGCCCAGGACCATACCGGCAGCAGACAGCTCGTCCTCCGCCTGGATCAGGCAGTATTTGCGCTGGCCCGACTTCTCGTCGACGCGGTAGCGCTCGGCGAACTCCTTGTACGCCTCCATGAGCGAGGTCGAGGGCGTAATCGGGTACCATGCGCCGACGGTCGCGCCGGCGTAGACCGCGCCCAGGCCGCACGCGCTGTTTCCGTCGAGCAGGACCCAGTCGTTGGTGGCGTCCATGCGCTCGAGATGGAACGGCAGCGGGCAATTGAAGTGCGCCATGGCGTAGTCGTAGCCGAGGCGGATGGCCGTGAAGTTCGAGTCGAGCAGCGCCTTCTTCTTCGCGAACTTCTCCCGGAGCATCTCGCTCACGACATCCATGTCGATCCGCAGGAGTGCCGCAAGCGCGCCGGCATACGCGATGTTGCGCATGAGCGACCGGGCGCGATCCCCCTCGAAGGCGTCCACGCACATCTTGCCGAACGGAACCCCGAGAATCGTGATCCCGTCGCGACGCAGGGCGTCGGGGAGCGGCCACGACGAGTCGTACAGCAGGTAGCCGCCTGGCCGGACCGCGGCCACGTCCTTGGCGTACGTCTCCGGATTGAGCGCCACCACGAGATCCATGTCGCTTGGCCGCGCCGTATATCCCTCACGACTGACGCGGATCTCGTACCACGTGGGCAAGCCCTGGATGTTCGACGGGAAGACATTCTTTCCCGATACCGGGATGCCCATGCGGAAAATGGCCTGCATGAGCAGGCTGTTCGCGCTCGCCGAACCGGTTCCATTGACCGTGGCGATCTTGAACGCGAAATCGTTCACCGACGACATGATCAGACGCTCGGGGCGGGCTGGGGGCTGCGTGGCGCGGGAAGGGATGGAACATCGCTCGGTGCGCGCACCCCGCCCATCGCACTATCCGATCCAGCGTATGGGATCAGCAATTCGAATTGTCTCATGTCCCACGCGGCCGTGGGGCACCGTTCGGCGCACAGACCGCAGTGGAGGCAGACATCCTCGTCCTTCACCATGATGCGCTTCGTCTGCGGCAGCGCTTCGGAGAGGTAGATGTCCTGCGACGTGTTGAGCGCCGGCGCCATCAGACGCTTGCGCAGGTCGAACTCGTCGGTGCCGTCGGTCGTGATCGTGAGGCAGTTCACCGGGCAGACGTCGACGCACGCGTCGCATTCGATGCAC
>JBOHTL010000450.1:0-6294 GCA_050733735.1 Gemmatimonadaceae bacterium | reverse complement strand
GGCCAGGCTAGCGAGGACGATAGGTGTCCTCGCGAGCGGGTAGGTTGCGATCCAGACCAGATGTAACTTGCGCGCGTGAATCGAACGCTCGCTATCCTGGCACTTCTGGCCGCCGCATGTGGTGGCGGGCGGGACGAGCCGTCCGAACCACCCATCACGATCTTTGCCGCGTCGTCGCTTGCGCGACCGCTGCAGCAGCTGACGGCAGCGTTTCAACGCGAGACGGACGTCCCCGCGCTCGTGGAGATCGGCGGGTCGATCGAGCAGTCGCGCAAGCTCACCGACCTCGCGCGCATTCCGGACGTCCTGATGCTGGTGGACGACGAAGTGATCGCGGCGCTCTCGCCGGCGCATCTCGAGTGGTACGTTCGCTTCGCGACGAACCGCATCGTCGTCGCCTACGGGGACAGCTCGGCACACGCGGACTCCATCAGTATCGAGAACTGGTATCGCATTCTGTCTCGCGACGATGTGAACGTCGGCCGCGCGGATGCGACGCTCGCCCCCGCCGGACGCCATGCGATGGCGCTGCTGCAGCGCGCCGAAGGGGTCTACGGCCTTCCATATCTGTCCGAGCGCGTCCTCGAGCGGTCCCCACTGCGCAATGTGCGTCCCAACGCCGCGGAGCTGGCTGTGCTCCTTCAACTCGGCGAGGTGGACTACATCCTCGAGTATGAATCGGTCGCGCGGCAGTACGGATTCAGGTTTCTCTCCCTACCCACGGAGCTCGCTCTGCCCGTACTCTATGGGGTGAGCGTCCCGCGTCAGGCAGCGCACGCCGAAGCTGCGGTGCGGTTCGTGGCCTCGCTGCTGTCCGCCGACGGTAAGGAGATTCTGCGCGAAGCGCACGTGAACGTGCTCCGCGTTCCGGTCGCCATCGGCACCAACGTTCCGCCGGAGATCACTGAGGTTGTCCGTACCCTCGCCGCCGCTCGTTCCGCAGCCGTCGCCGCTTCCCCCTGACGTCAGGCTCGAGCCCGCGCTCGCGCCGAGGGGCGGTGCGGGCGCAAGCGCCGGCGATCGGGTGTTGTCGGTGCTGGTGGCGATCGCCGCGTCGCTGTTCCTGCTGTTCGTCGTCGCGCCGCTCGTGGGGCTTGTCGGCAACGGGGGCGCTGCCGGCTTCCGCGCGATCTTCAGCGACGCCGAGCTCCAGGCATCACTGGCGCTGACCGTCGGCACCGCGTCGCTCGCGACGCTGCTGGGCATTCTGGGAGCGACACCGGTGGCCTACGCTATTGCGCGCGGCCGGTTCCGGGGACGCGCGCTGCTTGCGGCGATCATCGACCTGCCGCTGCTGATTCCGCATCCTGTGGCCGGCATCGCGCTGCTGCTGGTGCTGGGACGCAACACGCCGCTCGGTACGGCACTGTTCGAGCTCGGACTCGAAATCACGGGTTCGGTCACGGGCATCGTATGCGCGATGCTGTTCGTCTCGGCGCCGCTGTACGTGAGCGCGGCGCGCGAGGCGTTCGATCGCGTGGATCCGCGGTTCGAGGGCGTCGCGCGGACGCTCGGCGATTCGCGCTGGCAGGCGCTGCGCCGCGTGACGCTGCCGCTATCGTGGCGCGGCCTGCTCGCGGCGGCGATCGTCATGTGGGCGCGCGCCGTGAGCGAGTTCGGCGCCATCATCATTCTCGTGTATCACCCGCGGGTCGCGAGCGTGCTGGCGTACGAACGGTTCACGGCGTTCGGGTTGCGCGAGGTGCTGCCGGTCGCCGCGGCGCTGTTGCTGCTGGCTTTGCTGCCTCTGGTCGCGCTCCGGGCATTGCGCGGGGATGAACGGCTGCCGTCGAGGAGACGATGACGAAAAGCGTTCTCGGCCCGCCGGCGTGATGTCGAGTTACGCCGGCGGTGGGTTCTCGGCGGCGCTTCGCGCCGGTGAGCAAGCATGCAACGGTGTGCACGCCCACCAGCGCGCGCAGCGCGCAGCCGAGAACTCACGGCGGCCGTATGTCAACTTCACGGCCGCCGGCCGAGAACGGTTTTACCGATGATTGCGCTCGAGAACCTCTCCGCCCGGGTAGGCGATTTTGCCCTCGAGAACATCACGTTCGACGTCCCCCAGGGCGCCTACGGCATCGTCATCGGGCCGACCGGAGCAGGCAAGACGACGCTCGTGGAGGCGATTGCGGGGCTCGTCCCCACCACGGCGGGACGTCTGGTGCTCGGCGGCACGGACCTCACGCACGCGCCCCCCGAGCGCAGGCGTCTCTCGCTCGTGTATCAGCACGCCTACCTGTTTCCGCATCTCACGGTGCGCGAGAATGTCGGGTACGGGAGCGTGGGCAGAAAACTCACCGTCGAGATGCTGGAGCGTTTCGGACTCGGCGAGGTCGCGGGGCGCGATGTCCGCGTGCTGAGCGGCGGCGAGCGCCAACTCGTCGCGCTCGCGCGAGCCCTGGCGCGTCGTCCCGAAGTGCTGTTGCTCGACGAGCCCTTCGCCGCGCTCGACCCACGGCGGCGAGTCGCGGTGCGGCGCGAGCTGCGCACCGTGTACTTCGAGCGTCATTTCACGGTTCTGCAGGTGACGCACGACTTCCACGAAGCGGGACTGCTGGGCGACGTCGGCATGGTGCTGGACCGCGGACGTCTCCTCCAGGTGGGCAAGCCAGAGGACCTGTTCCGGCATCCGGCATCGCCGGTCGTCGCGGACTTTCTGGGCGCGGAGAACGTCTTTGCGGGCACCGCGAAGCCGATCCGCGACGAATCGCCGGATTGGGCGCCCGCCGCGAACCTCGAGGACGTGGAGCATGCCGTCGCATTCACGACGGGCGACGTGACCCTGTACGCTCTCGGTCACGTGATTCCCGGCAACGCGCATGCGGTGATCCGTGCGGACGAAGTGTCGCTGTCGCGGGTAGCCGGTTCGTCGTCGGTGCGCAACCAGTTCCGGGGGACGGTCACCGAGCTGGCGCCCGCTGGCGCGATCACGCGCATCACAGTAGATGTAAGCGGTCTTCCGCTCGTCGCGGCGGTCACGACGCGATCGGCACAGGAGCTTCAGCTCGCGCCGGGAGTGGAGGTGTTCGCGCAGTTCAAGGCGACGGCCGTCCATCTTTGCTGACCCCCCCCCGGATCCCAACATGACATCATCGTTCGTCCGCGCCGCGTTCATTCTCGCGGCCGCCGCACTTCCGCTGTCCGCTCAGGGGCGTGTCGACGCGCGCATGCAGCCAATCCTGACCATGCTGCAGGCCGACAACGGGTGGACGCTGGAGCAGCAGCGCACCATCTGCGAGATATCGGCGCCGCCATTCAAGGAAACCGCACGGGCCGCGGAATTCCGTCGACGCCTCGACGCCGTGGGCCTGCGCGCGCGGATCGACGCGGTCGGCAATGTGCTGGCCGAACGGCCCGGGACTGGTCGCGGTCCCACGATCGTGCTCGCTGGGCACCTGGACACGGTATTCCCCGAGGGGACGGACGTGAACGTTCGCGATACCGTCGTTGCCGGCGCGACGCGCATGCGGGCGCCCGGGATCGGCGACAACTGCCGCGGCGTGGCGGTGGTGCTGGCCGTCGCGCGCGCGTTCCAGCGCGCCAATCCGAGCCATGACGCGCGGATCATCTTCGTGGGGAACGTCGGCGAAGAGGGGCCGGGCAATCTCAGCGGCGTGCGGCACCTCTTCGAGAAGGAGCTCAAGGGCGAGATCGACTACTTCATCGCGGTGGATGGCGCTGGGCTGGGATTCGTGTCACGCGCGGTGGGGAGCAACCGCTACACTGTCACGTACAAGGGACCCGGCGGCCACAGCTACGGCGCATTCGGAATTCCTAATCCCATTCACGCTTTGGGCCGCGCGATCGAGAAGATCTCGGACATCCAGGTGCCCGCGAGCCCCAAGACGACGTTCAACGTGGGCGTCATCAGGGGCGGAACGTCGGTGAACTCGATCGCCTTCGAGGCCAGCATGGACATCGACATGCGCTCGGAGAACGTGGAAGCGCTGCGCTCGATCGACGCCACCGTGCGGCGCGCGCTGCAGGAAGCGCTCGACGAGGAGAACGCGCGCTGGCCGGGCGTGCGCGCGGAGCGCGCCAGGCTCACGTTGGAGATCGACACCATCGGGATCCGCCCGACCGGAGCGCAGAGTGACAGCGCGCGGATCGTTCAGGTGGCGCTCGAAACGGGACGCGCGCTCGGGTTCAATCCCAACTTCGGTGCCTCGAGCACCGACGCGAACATCCCGATCTCGATGGGCGTGCCAGGCATCTCGATCGACGGCGGTGGCCGCGGCAGCGGGGCTCACTCGCTGCACGAGTGGTATGAGGACGGCGCGAACGGCTATCTCGGCCCGCAATGGGCGGCTTTGATCGTTGCCACACTGGCTGGCTTGACGAAATAGCTGCGACCGGTCTTCGACTGGCGATTTTGGCCGTGCAAGTTCTATAGGGTGGGTCTCGGATGCGTCTGAAACAGCGAATTGCGTCGGATGAGTGCGTAACCCCTTCTGGAATGTGAACTGCGGACCTGCAGTGTCGTTCCGCTGTTCACCAACCAAGAAGCAGTTACGCAGTTATCTGCCTTATCCGACGTTACCGACGCATCCGAGACCACCTGTAGACCTTTGAGCCAAAGACGGCGCCAGTCGAAGTCACCTGGGACTTTGCGCGCCAGCCTGCACAGGCGTCGGACTCTTCTTCCACACGAACCGCTCGAAGAACTTGCCCATCCGGTCGAACGTAATGAGCCAGTTCTCGTGATACCACGACTCGTGCAGATCGTCGGGCATGACCATGAGCTCGTGATAGATGTTTCGCGCGCGCAGCAGGGAAACGAGACCGACGGTCTGGGCGAAGTCCACGTTGCGGTCGTCGTCGCCGTGCACGAGGAAAACGGGGGACTTCCAGCCATCGATGGCGCCGATCGCCGACGACTTGAATGAAAGCTCCTCGGGATCGAGCGAGTTGCCGTACAGATGCACGCCCGCCAGGTCCGCGCCGGCGACGAAGAGATCGGAGTTGCGCGCCAGCGCCTGCGCGGTGAGCAGCCCGCCATACGACAGTCCCCAGATGCCGATGCGCGCCGGATCCACCTCGGCCCGCGTCTGGAGATAGCGTCCCGCGGCCAGGACGTCGCGATACTCGCTGTTGCCGCGCCGGTTCGTGCTGTCCGCACGACGGAACGATTCGCCGTACCCGATGCCGCTGCGGTAGTTCACCGAGAGGACGACGTACCCCTGATTCGCGAGCCATTGATTGTAGGCGTAAAACCAATGGTAGAACTGCATGTAGTGGTAGCCGGGCAGCATCTGTCGCGACGGGCCGCCGTGCACGAAGATCAGGGCTGGCCGACGCTCGCCCGGCTTGATGTCATTCGGAAGGAAGAGCTGGTTGCTGAAGGAGACCGAGTCAGCCGCCTTGAGCCAGATTACCTCGGGCGTCACGTGGGCCAGCTTGGGAAATTCTGATGTGAGCCTGGGGAAGACGACGCGCGTCTGACCGCCGTTCGCCGGCAGCACCCCGACGGAAGCCGGCGTTGAAACGTCGAAATGCAGAACCGCGAGCTGTCTGCCCGACGCCAGAGGCGTTGGATGCGTTTCGATCGCGCCTGAGGAGATCTGGACTGGCGTCCCGCCGCTGACGGGCACCGCCCAGATGTGGCGGCGTTCGATGTCCTTCGCGTTGGTACAGTAGTACAGCGTGCGCCCGTCGGGAGACAGCGCTGCCGACATCGCGCCCTCGATGAGGCCGTCGGTCGTGGTCAGCATCACGGGCTGTGCATGCGGGCCGGAGATGCTGATCGAGTAATAGCGATCCCACTCGTCACCAGGCGGCGAGAGTGGGAAAATGATGTTGTCGCCCGCCCAGGCGATGTTGCTGATGTTCGAGAAGACGCGATCGTTGGGCTGTGCGCGCCACAGCTCGGTCGCCGGACAGCCGTCGGACAGGGGCGTGCACTTCGTGACGTCCGCGATCATGATCTGCAGACGATGGCCGCCAAGGAAGGTGTGGTCGAAGAATCCGGGCGAACGCGCCACACGTGCTGTGTCGCCCTGCTGCTGTTGATTGCCGCCACCGCGACGACCGAATCCGCAGCTTCCTGCGTTGCCGCCGCCACGCGCCGCTGCGGGACCCGGCGGATTCCCGATGCTTCCCGTGCCCTGCTGCGCCTGACGCCCGAACGGAACGCCGGGACGACGAATGAACGCGATCCGTTTGCTGTCCGCCGACCATGCAGGCGCACCGTCGCAATCGACACTCGGCGCCACGTAGGTCACTGTGCGCGTGCGGACGTCGTAGACGCCGATGAAGGAGTGATTCTCCCGGTCGGAGACGAAGGCGATCTTCGAG
>JBOHTL010000449.1:0-10382 GCA_050733735.1 Gemmatimonadaceae bacterium | reverse complement strand
CTCCAGGGGATCGCCATATTCGCCGATGTAATGGAACGCTGAAAAGATGAGGGCGCCCACCACGGCCGCGATGATTCCGGTCTGGAGTCGCGTCGCTCCCGTGAGCCACCGCAGTCCCATGGCCAGGCCACCGACGAGAAGGACGCGGAACAACAGCTCCTCGTACAGTCCCGCGCCGAGCGCGAGCATCAGCCTCGTTCCGGCGCCCATCTGATCGAGGGGTGTCGCGGTGCCGGCCTGCGTCGCGAGCGCGCCGATTCCACCCAGCAGGTTCGCGGTGATGGTTGCCACGACGATGCCAAGCAGCAGGCCGAGCAGCGCCGACTCCGCGAGCATGTACAGGAAGAAGCGTGGGCGAAGACGGTCGCGGCTTTTCGTGAGATCGCGCGCCACGAAGAAGATGAAAATCGCGACGATCGTCGCGAAGAACGCCAGCGAGCCGCGCGTGCCGGAGATGAACAGGAATGGAGTCTTGAGAACGACGTCGGCGGCGTTGCGTACGCCGGCCGTTCCGGGCGCACCGGCGAGCGCCGCGGCAAGCGCTTCGTACAGCAGGAAAAGCGGCAGGGCGAAGAGCAGGCTGTATCGCGGAGCCCGCGACTTGTCCCAGTATGCCGATGCCGGCCGGCTAACGACCAGTACTGCCAAAGCCGCCGGACCGGGAGGTGGACTTCCCCACCTTTCCCATCTCGATTGGCAAAACCTCGTATCGGGAAAGCACCATCTGCGCGATGCGCTCGCCATGCTCGATGCGTACCGAGCGCGACCCGGGGTTCCGCACCAGCACCATCCACTCCTCTGGATAGTCGGCGTCGATCGTGCCTGGCGCGTTGGGAATCAGGATCCCTTTCCTGAATGTCGTTCCGCTGCGCGGACGGATCTGCGCTTCGCAGCCGCTCGGCAGCCTGGCTTTGAAGCCCAGGGGGATCATTGCGGTCGCGCCCGCCGGAAGCTCGAAATACGAGAGATTCTTCTCGCGATCGCGGAAGCTCGGAAGCTCCCACGTTCCGTCCGGCCCCGAACAGGTGACTGTGCGGTGTGTGAGGTGTACGAAGAGATCGTACCCCGCGGAGTCTTCGGTCGCGCGCTCCGGTGCCCGCGCATCCGGATGCAGCAGTTCCAGCGTGATGGCTTCGCTCATATGGCGCGTGAAAGGTGATTCCGCGGGGTATATTTTACCAGATTACCGGAGCAGTTCCGGATCGACCCAACCAGGAGCAGTGCATGTTCGCAGGATCCCGCCATCTCACCGCCGCGCTCACGTTCACGATCGCTGGTGTCGCGCAGGCTCAGACGTTCGAATACGCGCCGGGCTCGGCGACGTACCGCGTGACTCAGTCGACGAAGACTGTCCAGGAAATGATGGGACAGAAGCAGGAGATGGAGGGGGATGGCCACCAGGTGGTCAGCGTCACCCTGAAGCGATCGGCCAGGGACACGATCACCATGAACGTCGTCCTCGACTCGATCAGCGCCACGACGATGGGAATGTCCCCGAATCTCAGCCATCTCGTGGGGCTCGCTGTCGCCGCCAAAGTATCGCCGGTCGGCGCTTTCTATTCGGTGCAGGCGAGCGACGACAAGGGGGGCGCGGAAGCCGAGCCCATCCGCCATGCCATGGGCAACATCCTTCCCCGGCTGCGTCCGACGATGCCGAAGGGAGCGTCCTGGACCGATACCACGACCGGAAAGATGACTCAGGGCGGCGTCGAGATCGAACGAAAGGTCGTTTCGACGTTTACGGTGGAAGGCGACACCACGATCGACGGCCAGGCAAGCCTGAAAATTCACCGCGCGGACAGCACGACGATGTCGGGCAGCGGCAACACGCCGAATGGTGCGGTGACGATGGAAGGAATTTCGAAGGGCAGCGGTCAGCTGTTCGTCACCCCGAAGGGTGTGTTCCTCGGCGGCGAAGGGACCGAAGAAGCCCAGCTCCGTTTCGTGCTCGCCGCGAACGGCATGGAGCTCAGCTTTCAGCAGAACGCGACGACGACGGTCGAGAAGATCAAGTAGCCGACGGGCGTTCGCTCAGGAGCGCGCTGATCTCAGCCCGAGGCGCAAGGGCGTGATCACGCACTCCTGAAAGTCCCTGCCATCACAGCTGCGCACCGCGCGCCGCTGTACCTCGCGTTTCACGACGTCGGGATAGCGGTGGCAGTTCTTCGTGTTTTTTCCGGTGACACAGCCGTTGTAGCGCAGCAGAGCCGTGCGCCAGAGCGCGGACGCATCGTTCGTGGGGCGTTCCGCGCTGCGCCTCGCGAGATGGCTCAGGATATAGATCCCATAGCGCAGGTTCGTGGTGTCGTTCCTGAGATTCCACCCGAACAGATCGCCGAGCGCCGTGCGCCATGGGCCCGGATGGATCTGCATCAGCCCCAGTGCGCCCTGCCGTGAGCGTGCTGTCGACTTGAGCTCGTCGTTCTCCGTCAACATGACGCCAAGCACGAGAGCGGGCGGCACCTGGCGGCGGTAGGCCTCACGCACGGCGATGTCCGCCAGACGCAGCGCGCGCTGCAGGTTTACCTTCCCCGTCGCGACGAGATCGAGCGCGAACGCAGTGCGATCGCGGAGAAACGTCGACGTGTTCAGTGCTTCCTGGTAGGGGAGCCGGCTCCAGGGCGCGAGAAGCATCGCTTTCTCCTCCGCCGTCGCTCGCGGAATCTCGATGGATGCACCACGCGGATAGATCGGCTTCACGCGTGGGGCGACGAATCCGATGGCCGCGACTGCGAGCACGCCCGTGGTGAAGAGGCTGACGAGCGATTGGCGTTTGATGCGGAACCTCCTGGGCGTGACGACGTGGAACGTCGGTGGCAGAAGCGGGACGTCACGCATGGCTCGACGGGAGAGCAGGCTCATCAATCCCGCGCGCCACGTGCGGCACGAGCGATAACAGTACACCGACGCGGGCCCTCGAACAACGGCACGCACGTCGCGATGCGCACGACGGCACTGATCTTTCACTACGTATGTGAGATCACTCACATCATGGCGACTACAGCTTCCTCTGTTGGCGTCGGGCAGGACAATGCTCCGCCGTCGCGCCCGCTACTGCGCCGCGTCCACCGCCGCGTTCCGAAGGGCGTCTGGTACGCGCTGGGCGCGCTCGGGCTTGCCGTGCTCGTCGTCCTGATCCAGCTCGCGCTCTACATGCGGCGAGCCGAACCGCGTGATGCCCGCGCGATCGTGCAGCGCGAGCTGTCGACGAATGTGCTGCTGCCTGGCGAGCGCGTCCTTCGCAGCGTTCCGGTGTTCCGGCGTTCGCCCTCGGACTACTTCCGCGCGACGCGCGGCTTCCTCGTGCTCACGGACCGCCGCCTCGTGTATCTCGGCGCGCCGCCGCGCGACATCACTGGTGCTTCGGACGCCCCGCCGATGTTCGATCAGCGCGAATTTCGCATCGATACCCTCGTGACGCTGGAGCCCTCGTTTGCGCTGCTCGGATTCACGCGCGCCCTCGTGGTGGATACGCCGGACGGCGCGCTCAAGCTCGCCGTGCAATCCGGTGCGTGGCCGAGCGCCCAGATGCTCCGCAAAGCGTGGGACGTGCGCCACGAAAGGCTGGAGCTGATCGGGCAATGGGCAGGTCGCGTGCGCGACGCCCGCGCGGATCTCGGGCGGCAGCTCGAGGAATATCGGCGGCAGCCCGTCTATCACGTGGTCCGTCAGGGCGACGCCATGTCCTCGATCGCGTCATGGTATGAGGTACCGGTCGACTCGATCGCGCGACTCAACGGCATCGTCGACAACCGGATCCGGGTGGGACAGCGGCTCTTGATCCGGCAGGGCGCGCCATCCGGGAACGCAGGCGGGGAAAGCGACTAGGGACGGCGGCGAGCTACGGCGGCAATCGTCGTTGATTGTCGTCTCTGTCCGCCCTAACCAACGATCATGCCTCTGCACTCGCCGAACCCGATGCGGCGAAAGCCCTCGCGCTCCGCAAAGCCTCGCATGATCACTTCGTCGCCGTTCTCGAGAAACGCGCGATGCTCGCCGCTGGGTAGCTCGAGCGGCTCCGTGCCTCGCCAGGTCCGTTCGAGCAGGCATCCCCGCGAGTCCTTGTCCGGACCGGAGACGGTACCGCTCGCAATGAGATCGCCGGGGCGCATGTTGCAGCCGTTGCTCGTGTGGTGGACGAGCATCTGACCGAGTGTCCAGTACATGTCAGCAAAGCTGCCGCGGCTGACGCGGACCGGCGCGATGCCGTCTGCGCGCATGCGTTCGGTGGACAGGTGCACTTCGACGACGAGCGAAAACGCGCCGCGCTGCTGGCTCTGAGAATCGAACAGATGCCGCAGTGGCGCCGGATCGCCCGGAGGCCGATGCGGCACCGGCATGCGGAACGGCTCGAGCGCATCCAGCGTGACCACCCAGGGAGAGATCGTCGTTGCGAAGTTCTTCGCGAGAAACGGCCCGAGCGGCTGGTATTCCCATGTCTGGATGTCGCGGGCCGACCAGTCGTTCACGAGGCACAGCCCCCAGAGATGATCGTCCGCGCGCGTCAGTGGAATGGATGCGCCGAGCGGCGAACCGCGGCCGACGAATGCTCCAACTTCCATCTCATAGTCCAGCCGCCTGGAGGGACCGTAGGAAGGAGGCGCATTGGCGTCGTCGCGCGTCTGACCGGACGGCCGGCGTATCGGGGTTCCGCTCAGCGCGATCGACGACGCGCGCCCATGGTATCCGACCGGTATGTACTTGTAGTTGGGCAGCAGTGGATTCTCGGGACGGAACATGCTGCCGACGTTCGTCGCGTGATGAATCGACGCGTAGAAGTCCGTGTAGTCGCCGATGTGAACGGGGAGCAGCTGTTCCGCCTCACGCTGGGCCAGCGTGATCTCGGACTCGCGCCAGGCGGCGGCGCTCTCTTCCCGCAGGATCGCGACGACGCTCGTGCGCAGCGCCCGCGCACCCTCCCGCCCTTCCGCCATGACGCGGTTGAGTGTGTCGTCCACCATGAAGCGCGCCATGCCGTCCACGCCACCCAGAAGCCCGACTCGCGCGCACAGGGCCAGATCGAGGATGCGGTCGCCGATCGCAACGCCGATCCGCGGGGATTCGCCGCTGCCGCGCCGGCGGAAGACGCCCAGCGGAAGATTCTGGATCGGAAAGTCCGTGCGTGGATCGTTCGCCGACGCGACCCACGAGCGCAGCGCGGCGTCGTGCGTCTCGTCGAGCCGCTGGGTCACAGCAGACGGACGCCGCGAAGCCCGTCCATCGGCTCGCGGAAGGAGCACGACCCGAAGGACGCCATGCTCTCGCGCGCCCGCTCGAGCACCTCGGTGTCGAGACGCTGGCCGCGCCAGCGCGCGCCGTCGGCGTCGAACCCCACGGCTCGCGGATCACGCTCTTCGAGCAGCGCGAGCGCGGTCGGTTCACCGAGCTCTCCGAGCAGCGCCGCGGTGCACAACAGGACGTTCAGAAATCCGAACATGGTTCCGCGCGGCGCGTCCGGCGCGTACGTCAGCGGGTATTCCGCGCGCCATGGATGATGCAGTCCGGCCGTCGCTTTGAAGGCCACGTCGTGCGCGATGCAGCGCTGGATGAAGCGCAGCACCTGCGCGCTCGCCGGGAACGCGTCCGGTGTCACGCCTCCCGTGCGGATCTTCGCCTTGGCCACGGTCCGCGCGATCGCCGCGATGATCTCGGCAGGATCCTCGTGGACGGGCACTTCCATGTAGGTGTCGAAGCGCCGGTCGAGAAGCTCCGCCGCACGCATCACGTCGCGCGCGCCATGGGTTTTCAGCTCGACCGTATCGACCAGCACGGCGCCCCGGCGCGCATCACCGTGCCGCTCGTTGAAGCGCTCGATGCGAACGAGATCCTCCTCGAGGTCGCTGCCGAGCAGCGCCGAGATGGCCCAGGAACTGGCAGCCTCCCGCGGCAGCACGTCCTGCGTGGCTGCCTCGAATTCGTCGAGCCGCGCGGCCGACAGGACGAATCGTCCCAGCGCCCAGGCGTCGGGACCGGCGCGGTGCTGCGCGTATTCGCGCGTGGCGCTCGCCATGTCGAGCGAGGCGGGGGGAAACAGTCCCGCGTAGTCGACGATGGCGTACAGCAGAACGCGCAGCGACGGCGCCGGATGGGGCTCGCGCGATTCTGCCAAGGCGGCCGCCGAATCAATCATGCCCGTTTCCGCATCCCGCCCCGCAGCTCGCGAACGAGATGCCATTTGCGCTTCGGAACGTCGACGATGGTGCCGCGGCACCTCGGGCTCCCGCAGCGACAGCCGTAGAACGCGAGGTCCTCGATCGTATAGGCGGCATCGAAGTCGTACTCGTACTCGTAGCCCAGCTCTTCTCCCGGCTCGATGTCTCGCAGCGCGTCGATCCAGATGTGCTTCCCCTCGATCCAGGCGACGCAGTTGGGATCGCACTTGTGATTGATGAAGCGCGCGATGTTTCCGCCGACGGCTGCGTCCACGCAGTAGCGGCTGTTGAGAATGAAAAGGAACGTGTGATGCCGCGACATCTTCTCGTCCTCGTAACGACGATCCGCCTCGGCATTGGAGATCAGCTCACCCGTATATTCGATCAGTCGCGTGCCCTTGGGGATGAACTTCCGGGCATACACCCCGCGGCCATGGATCTTCGACCGTCGCAATACGAGCCACGGATTGGGTGGATTGCGCCGTCTCCCCCCCCGCTTCGCGCGCGTCGCGCGCGTCGCGCGCCTGGTGCCGCGAGCGGGCATGCGTCACGCCGCCGTGGGCCGGAGCCGCTTGTACGCGTCAGCCGCATGCCGCAGCGCGAGCAATGCGGACGCCTCGAGCTCGTATTCCGCGTGCAGCGCGTTGAGCCGTTCTGCGCTGTGATCCTTCAGGTCCTTCGTGGACGAATCGCACCCGCCGTGGCGCCGCAGATACTCGCGGCTTGCCAGCCAGAGCGCGTTGGCATTGTGCCACCACGCCTCGTCGTCACCCCCTGGAATGACCGATTCCGCGGCCTCTTCGTAGAACTCGACGCGCTCCCGAAGGGCACTGTCGCATTCCTCGCAGGCCCGCTGCGCGGTCTCCACCTCGGCTTCCAGCGACGCCTTCGCATGGATGCGCGAGGCGCGGTCGTGCTGGTGGCAACACTCGGCGGCGGCGCGAAACATCGCATCCGCCGCGTCCCGGATCATCAGAACCGGAGACTTCTGCTCAGTGGAGTCCCTGGCGACGCGTGATTTGGGCACACGTGAAAACTAGCGCGACCTGTGGCGCAAATGGTCTCGGCGGCCTGGGAAAGGGGAAATGGGAAATGAGAGGGAAATGGGTTATGGGATCCGGGAAATGGTAGACCCGTTCGCTCTTCCTCTTCTGCCCTTCCCTCTCTTTTCCCTTTTACCCTTTACCTGGACTCGAAATCAGTCTCCGATCTCCGCTCGCTCGGGCACCGCCCTCGGTGTCACAAGAAACGCCCGCACCTTGTCTGCCGCCGTGTGCATCACCACGTACGCGCAGGGGACGACGAACAGCGTCAGCATCGTCGAGAACGCGATGCCGCCGACCACCGCGATAGCGAGCGGGCGCATCAGCTCGGACCCTTCGCCGATGCCAAGCGCCAGCGGCATCGACCCCACCATCGACGTCAGCGTCGTCATCAGAATCGGACGCATGCGCACGAAGCCCGCTTCGACCACCGCCTCATGCAGCGGAACGTTACGCTCGTGGCGGAACTGCTCGACGAACTCGACCAGAAGGATCGAGTTGTTCACCACGATGCCCGCGAGCAGGATCATTCCCAGGAAGACGGGAGCGCTGAGCGGTGTGGATGTCGCCCACAGCGTGGCGACCACGCCGATGAGGCCGAGCGGAATCGCGAGAATGATGATGATCGGATCGACGACGCTTTCATACTGGACGGCCAGCACGACGAACACGAGGAAGATCGCCAGCGAGATGATCAACAGCATCTGGTTGTTGGTCTCGTTGATCGCCTCCTCTTCGCCGCCGATGATGATGCCGTAGCCGTTGGGCCACTGCATCGACGCGAGACGCGCGCGCACGCTGTCGGCGACGGCGCTGACCGGCGCCTCCTCCATGATGATGTCGCCGTTCATGCGCATGATGCGGTTCTGGTTCTCACGGCGGATCTCGTTCGGTCCCATGATCTCGCGAACGTCCGCGACGTCGCGCAGGTACACCGGCGGACCGCCGCGCGCGCCCGGAAAGAGCGCCACTTCCTGAAGATCCTCGGCGCTCCTGAACTTGCCCTTGGGCAGCATGACACGCACGTCGAACTCCATGTTGCCCTCGGCGTACCGCGTCGCCACGGTGCCGTCGAGCGCGGTCCGCAGCGTCTGGCCGACGGTCGCGGCATCGAGGCCCAGGCTGCGGAGCCGCTCGCGATCGACGAAGACGGCGAGCTGCGGGCTTCCCTCCTGGGCCTGCACTTCGACGTTCTCCAGGCCGGGCACGTTCTGCATGCGACGCTCGACCTCGCGGCCGAGCCGCTCGAGCTCCATCAGATCGTCGCCCTGGATCGTGAGCGACATGTCGGCGCCGGAGCGGTTGGTGCGCAGACCGCGGATTCTCGGTGGCCGCACGTAGACGCGCGCGCCGGCGAACCCGCGCTCGTTGATCCGCTGCTGCATCTGCTGCACCCACGTCTCCGCGGTCATCTCGCGATCGGACTCGAGACGGATGTCGAGATTGCCGCCGCTGCCGCCGCCCGCGGTCGCGAAGACGTGCTCGACGTGCGGCATCCCCTGCACCATCTGCTCGAGCTCCTGCGCGAGCAGATTGGCCTGATGCGGTGGCGTGCCCGACGGATACCGGAACCCGACGCCGACGCTGCCGTCATCCACCTGTGGCAGGAAGGTGGAGCCGAGCCGGCCGATGACGAGCAGCGAAAGCCCGCAGAGCGCGAGCGAGCCGCCAAGGACCCACCAGCGATACCGCACGGCGCCGGTGGCGACGCGCCGATAGCCCCTGCCCAGCCGATCGAGCGCGTTCTCGAACCAGACCAGCGGACGCCAGCGATCCAGACCGCTCGAGAACCGGACCTTGCCGAGCTGCGCCGCGAGCATCGGCACCAGCGTCAACGCGAGCGGAAGCGACGCGAGGATCGCGAACGAGATGGTGAGGATCAGCTCCTGGAAGATCATCGCCGACAATCCCGTCATCAGCAGGAAGGGCGCGACCGCGGCGAGGTTCGTGGTCGTGGACGCCACCACCGCGCTCGTCACTTCATGGGAGCCCACATGCGCCGCCGTCTCGGGATCGAGCCCCTCGGCGTCGCGATGCCGGTAGATGTTCTCCAGCATCACGATCGCGTTGTCGAGCAGGATGCCAGTGCCCAAGGCGAGGCCGCCCAGCGACATGACGTTCAGCGTCAGCCCGCCGAAGCCCATCGCGATGAACGTCGCGAGAATCGCCAGCGGGATGGAGACGCCGATGATGAACGTCTTGCGCAGCGACTTGAGGAACAGGAGCACGACGGCCATGGCGAGCAGCGCCCCACCGAGCGCCGCGTCGCGCACCGACGCAAGCGCGTCGCGGATGAACGTCGACTGATCGAAGGTCACCGCGTGCTTGATGTCGTCGGGGATGAAGCCGCTGGTCTGCAGCTTGTCGAGCGTCGCCTGAACGCCGTCCACGATCTCGACCGTGTTGGCATCCGGCTGCTTGCGGATCGACACGCGCACGGCAGGCGCCCCGTCGAGGCGCGCCCAGCTGCGCTGCTCGGCGCTCGTATCGCGTATCGTCGCGATCTGCGTCAGCGCGATGCGCTGTCCGCCGCCGCTGCTGAGCAGAATGCCCCTGATGTCGTCCACGCTGCGGAACTTGCCCGCCGTCTTGCCGGCGATCTCCCGTGTCTCCGACGTCAACCGGCCGGCGGCCACGTCCTGGTTCTCGTTGCGGATCGTCGAGACCACCTGGGCCAGCGACAGGCCGTACGTGCGCAGCCGCTCCTGATCCACTTCGATCTGGATCTCGCGCACCAGACCGCCGGAGATCTCCACGGCCGCCACGCCGGGCACCGAGAGCAACTGGGGACGCAGGCGCTGATCGACCCACTGACGCAGGGAGATGCGATCACGGACGGTCGACGAGAACGCGACCGAGTAGATGGCCTGCTGCGACGGATCCCACTTGTTGATGGTCGGGGGATCCGCCTCTTCGGGCAGGCGCGAACGGATGCGCTCGAGATTCTTCGCCGCGTCCTGCAGCGCGAAGTCCACGTTCGTGCCAAGCGCGAAATGCAGCGTGAGACCGACGCGGCCCTCGTTTACCTCGGTCTCCATCCGGCTGAGGTTCTCGGTGACCGCCAGCGCGGCCTCCAGCGGCTTCGCGACGGTTTCCTCGAGCACCACCGGTTCGACTCCGGGGTTCGAGACGTTCACGCGAACCGTCGGGTAGTGGATCTCCGGAAGCAGATCGACTGGAATGCGAC
>JBOHTL010000448.1:0-2743 GCA_050733735.1 Gemmatimonadaceae bacterium | reverse complement strand
GGTCGCCATCCTCGAGAATGAGGTACGACTCCGTCGGCGTCACGTGGTGATGCGCCGCGCAGATGCGCGTGAAGTCGGCTCCATGCATCTCCCTCACGAAGTTGCTCATGCTGTACGCGCACAGCAGCGCGAAGGAGTGTTTGGCCGCGATGTCGTTCCAGAGATGCTCGAGCGCGATCGCGCCCTCGACCTTGCCGTCCTTCCAGAGCAGGTCCACCATCTCGCCGTACGCGCGCGCCACCACGTACGAGCGGCCGTTCGACGTCAACTTGTCGAACACCGCGCCAACCGTCGCCTCGAACAGTGCGGCGTTCGGGTACTCCCCTTCCATGAACGTCTCGAGCGTTTCCCGCGCGTCGAGCCATGCCACATCCCGCCCCTCGACGAGATCCTCCGGACGAATCCCCCCGCCGGTCGCCCGTATGCGTCCCTCGAACATGCGGCGATGCGCGTCCGTCGCGATCACCACGATCGGCTGTCCAGCCCGCACACCGTCCACGATGAACGTGGCGACCGCGGAGCTGAGATACTCCTCCGTGTCGTAGAACTGGACGTCATGACCAGTCGCCCAGTTCTTCACCGGAAACGGGATTGGCGCGACGTCGCCGTCCAGCTGGACGAGCGGGACTGCAGGCTGACTCATCTGGTTCAATCGAGCGTTAACGTGCTCCGGCACCCGCCGGACACTGTCTCAAAAGCAAGAATCTGGCCCTCGGTCACTCGCCGGTTGTGTCGCGCAACGCCAACGGCTCCCGGCGGTTAAGAAACCGCGGCCGAGGCCGATACTCGTCTGGGTAGAGCTCGATCCCACCTGTTCGCGATGGGTAGCGATGATCGCAGTCCGCCGACGCTGGCAATCGATCGACCACAAACTTCCGCTCCTGACGTCGGGTCTGGTCGTCCTGACCTCGCTGGTGCTCGCGGTCGTGTCGTACGCGCTCGTCGAGCGCGCCCTCATCGACTCGGCAGGCAAACGGCTGTACGGCAGTGCCACGGCAGTCACACAGCTGATTTCGTCGCCGCGGCAGATGCCCATGGATGTCGTCCGCGCCACCGACGCCGTACTGCGCGACTTCGTCGCGGGACGAGTCACGCGTGAGGTCGCCGTCCAGGCGCTGACCCGCGGCACGAGTGCGATGGACACGCTCAAGATCTACGGCGCCCTGCTCGATACCGCCGGGCGTCCAGTCGTCGAATACCATCGCGACCCGCGCCGCCCGGTCGTGCGCTGGCCCTTCGAGGCGATCGCCCGCGGCGAGCTCGCCGACACACAGTCGGTGGGTCCGTTCGAGGATGTCGGCGTCGCAGCCATCACGCTGGCACATCGCATTCGCGCATCGACGGACTCGGGATCGCGTGTCATCGGCTATGTGGTGAACAGCCGCGCGATCTCGGGGCGCAACGCCGAGCGCGTTCGCAATGCGATCGGCACCGACGTACAGCTGCTCATCGGCCAGCCCGGGACCGGTGTCTGGAGCGAGTTCCCGGCCGTCGCCAGCACCCCGCCCTACATCACATCGACGGACTCCATCATCGTCCATGAACACGGCGTCGCGGCGCTCGCGCCCGTGATCGGGACCAATCTCAAGGTTTTCGTCGCGCAGGCGCGGCATGCGATTCTCGCGCCGGCCCGCCGGCTGCTGTGGACCGTCATTCCGGTGGGGATCCTGATCGCGCTGGTCGGCGCGGCGTTCACCTGGCGGTTCACGCGCGGCATTACCCGACGCATCGCGCAGCTGACCGACGCCGCCGAGAACGTGGCCGCGGACAACGGCGACAGTCGGATGCATCCGACGGTCCTCCCTCCTGCGACCGCCGACGAAGTCGCGCGGCTGCGTTACGCCTTCGAGCGCATGGCGCGCCGGGTGGCGGAGCGCCAGACGCTGGAGCTGCAGCTGCGGCACGCGATGAAGATGGAGGCGGTGGGACGCCTCGCGGGCGGCGTGGCGCACGACTTCAACAACCTCCTCACCGCTATCCGTTCCTACGCCGACCTCCTGATCGCCGACACGCCGGAGTGGGACGTCAAGCGCGAGGACCTCATCGAGATCCGCAAGGCATCGGAGCGCGCGGCGGCCCTCACCGCGCAGCTGCTCGCGTTCAGCCGCAAGCAGATGCTGCAGCCCCGCGTTTTGGATACCCGCGACGTGCTCACCGATCTCGACGACATGCTGCGCCGCATCCTCGGCGAGGATACCGCGCTCTCCCTCGACGTGGATTCGTCGGTGTGGCCGGTGAAAGCGGACCGCGGCCAGCTCGAGCAGGTCATCGTGAACCTGACGGTGAACGCCAGAGACGCGATGCCCAACGGAGGCGTCGTGCAGCTCCGCGCGATGAACGACACCCTGGAGCACCCCATCGCCACCCGGCACGGCGAAGTGCCCGCGGGACAGTACGTCGCCATCAGCGTGAGCGACACGGGCATCGGGATGGACGCCAAGACGCAGAGCCAGGTGTTCGAGCCATTCTTCACCACCAAGCCGATGGGCCATGGCACGGGGCTGGGGCTCGCGACCGTGCATGGCATCGTGGCCCAGAGCGGCGGCTACGTCACCGTCCAGAGCGAGCTCCGCAAGGGCACGACATTCACGGTGTATCTGCCTCGCGTCCTCGAAATTCCTCCTGTGGAACCCCGCCGGTCAGGGTCGCACGCCACGCGTTCGCGCGGCACGGAGACGATCCTGCTGGTAGAAGACGAAAACGCCGTGCGCGCACTTGCGCGCCGGGTGCTGGAGCGCAGCGG
>JBOHTL010000447.1:0-5659 GCA_050733735.1 Gemmatimonadaceae bacterium | reverse complement strand
GTATTTACTTAGGGCAGTAATCGGCCAACGATGGCACCGCGCTTGCCCTTCTGTCCGGCACCACGGAGGGCAGCACATGCGGAAATTCATGCTCATGACAGTCGCGGCGGTTCTCGCGGCCTGCAGTGGAGATCGGGAGTACGAGTCGGCAGGCGCGCTCGACACGACGGCGGACACGAGCGCCCGGATCAGCATTCCGGACATCGACATCGGCACGACGCGCGACACGTTGTCCTTGCCCACATTCGGGACGCAGAAGGACACGATCATCGTCGACAAGCCGGTCGTGACCGGCAGAAGGCCCGTCGAGGTGAAGCGGCCGACGGTCGACGTCGACAAGAAGCCGTAACGATCTCGCCGCGCACGAAACAGGGGCCGCAGCTGACAGAGGCACCCCGGCGGTTTCCCCTGAGCCACGGGAGAGCATCATGCTCCCGTGGCTTATTTTCCTGCAGCGTTTCGTTATCTTTCAGTCGTTCCAGGTCCCGGAGGGCGTCAGCTCTCTAACTCCGTCAGGACCGAAAGGTAGCAGCGGCATGAGATGTCTTTCGTCGCTTCGAAGGCCTGGAACACTGCGCGGGGATCCTCGAGAGTGAGAGGACCTCGCGCTTTTTCTTTTGTGCCGGCCCGTTCCCGTTCCCAATCCCGCCCATTTTCCCTTTGCTTAGCCCCTTTCCCCACGCATTGCCGCGAGAAGTAGATTGAGCCGTAGCATGCTCGCTCTCGCCCGGAAGTACCGCCCCAGAACGTTCGCAGACGTCGCCGTTCAGAGTCACGTCTCGAACACGCTGAAGGGTGCCATCGCGGCGCGCCGGGTGGCCCATGGGTACCTGCTGTCCGGCCCGCGCGGCGTGGGGAAGACGACGCTCGCGCGCGTGCTCGCCATGGCACTCAATTGTGAGAACGGAGCGCCGGGCGGCGAACCGTGTGCTACCTGCGCGAGCTGCACGCGCATCTGGTCGGGTTCGGCCTCCCTCGACGTCGTCGAGATCGACGCGGCCTCCAATCGCGGCGTCGATGACGCCCGCGAGCTTCGGGAACGGGCGATGTACGCGCCATCGGGCGACGATCGGTACAAGGTCTACATCGTCGACGAAGCGCACATGCTCACGCGGGAAGCGTGGAATGCGCTTCTCAAGATCCTCGAAGAGCCGCCGCCGCGGGTGGTGTTCGTCTTCGCCACGACCGAGCCGCAGAAGATCGCGCAGTCCGCGGCGCCGGTGCTCAGCCGGTTGCAGCGTTTCGACTTCAAGCGGATCGGCGTCGCGGACATTCGCGACCGTCTCGAGAAGGTGCTCGCGCAGGAGAAGGTGAAAGCCGACCCCGAAGCGCTCGGCATGATCGCGCGAGCGGCGGATGGATCGATGCGCGACGCCCTGAGCCTCACCGATCAGGTGATCGCCATGGGCGGCAGCGCCATCACGCCGACCGCGGTTCGTGACGCGCTCGGTCTCGTCCCGGAGGACGAGTACATCGCGCTCCTCGACATCATCGCCGGTCGCCGAGCGGCGGATGTGTTCCCCTTCGTCGAACGGCTCGCGAACGCCGGCATCGACTTCGGACAGTTTCTCGCCGGGCTCGGAGAGATTCTGCGCGCGCAGCTCAGCGTCGCGCTCGGCGGTGATGCAGGCGACCTCTCGGAGCAGGCGCGCCGTGAGTTGCAGGCACGCAAGGACCGTCTCGCGGCCGGGGACCTCCTCCGGATGCTGACCGCGATGGGCGAAGGCGAGATCCGATTCAAGCGAAGCGGCCAGCAGCAACTGCTCGTCGAAACACTGCTGGTCCGTTTCGCGCTGCTCGACCGCACGGTGCAGCTCGAGGACGTCCTGAAGGCGATCGAGGATGGGGGAGGGGCCGGCAACGGCGGCGCTGCGCGAAGCACCGGCTCGACCGGCGGGGCGTCGCGGACTCCTCCGGACGACATGCGTAGCACGGCGCCGCGTCCCGCTGCGCCCTCGCCTCGCGGTACGATGGCCGCCGCACCATCGCCACGACCGATGGATGCCGCCCTCGCGCGCGACGTGATTTCCGAAGGCACTGTCAGCCGGCCCGCCGCGGATCTGCACGCCATCACCGGTCGCTGGGACGACCTGGTGGAGGCCGTGCGGGCGACCGGCAAGGCTCTGCTGGCCGCGGCGCTTCACTCATCGGTGCCACACGCGATCACCAGGCTCGGCGATCTCACGATTCGACTGGACGAACCGAACGATTTCCATTCGAAGGCGATCGAGCAGGACTCCGAGATCCTCGTGAGTCTCTTGCGCGAGTGGTTCGACGGAATCGCGCGCGTTCAGGTGTATCGGGAGGAGGCACCGAAGGCGGCTCCCGTGAAGCCCCAACGGATGACCGACGAGATGGTGAAAACCGAGCGTCTCAACATGCTCCGGCGAAAAGATCCAGTACTGGACACCGCCATCGACGTGCTCGATCTGGAGATCGTGGAATGAGTCGGTGAGCTTGCGCTAACTGTTGGCAAATCAGTAGGTTACGTCATTCGAGAAGCAGGCGGACATGCGTGACATTATGAAGATCCTGCAGCAGGCTCAGGAGATGCAGGGTCGCATGGCGAAGATAAAGGAAGAGCTGCAGGCGATGACGCTGACGGGAACCGCCGGAGGCGGTATGGTGACCGTCGAGGTCAACGGCGAAGGTCTCGTCAAGCGCGTCAAGATCGACGCTTCCGTCGTCAACCCGTCGGACACGGAGATGCTCGAGGATCTCGTCGCCGTCGCGGCAGCCGACGCGCAGCGCAAGGCGCAGGAACGGCAGCAGGAGCAGATGAGCGCCGCCATGGGCGGAATGAACCTTCCGTTCAAGCTGCCTTTTGGGTGAGGCCACGACGTTGATCGCTCAAACGTACAAACGCTCAAACGCGCAAACGTCGTAAGTGTCCGCCATAGAAGACCTCGCAACCGAGCTCTCGAAGTTGCCCGGGATCGGACGCAAAACGGCGCTGCGGTTGACGTATCACCTGCTCAAACAGTCCAGAGAGCAGAGTCGACGGCTCGCGGAAACACTGCTCACCCTCAGCGATCGGGTGAAGCCCTGCGAGCGGTGTTTCAATCTCACCGAGGACGACGTCTGCGCGATTTGCCGGGATCCTCGTCGTGACCAATCCGTCGTTTGTGTCGTGGAAGAACCATCTGACATCGGAGCCATCGAACGCGCCGGCGGCTTCCGTGGCGTGTACCATGTGCTCGGCGGCCGACTGGCACCGCTGGACGGCATCGGACCGGAGGATCTCACTGTCGTGGCGCTCGTCGAACGCGCGACGAACGGCGGAGTGCGAGAGGTGATCGTGGCGACGAATCCAAGTCTCGAAGGCGAAGCAACGGCGGTGTATGTGCAGCGCGAGCTGGCGTCCGCGTCGGTGAGCATCACGCGCATCGCGCGCGGGCTCCCGATGGGGGGTGACCTGGAGTACGCGGATGGCGCATCGATCGCGCAGGCGCTCGCGGCGCGGAGGGCCATGTGAGGTTTCGCGCGAAACGTCGGCGCGTGCGCGAGCAGCGCGGTCGTCGAATGATGACTGCCGGCTTCATCGGCGGCGTGGTCGCCGGGCTCGTCGTGTGGAGCGTACAGATGCAACGCTGCCGGCGTGACCTGTTCAGCTCCAATCCCGTGAAACGCATGGCGGCGCTGGGCCACCTGGGCGGTCAATCGTTCGGCACTGCAGCGCCCGACGTCGAGTCCGTGCATCTGCTCAACGAGTACGTCGTCTGGGAGAAGCTTCCCCTCCTGCGCCGCCGGGGCGAACGACTGCTGCAACGCATGAAACAGCGTTTCGTGTAGATTCGTGGGCTGCAACACACGGCCGCAGGCCGCTTCCAGGTCCCTCTTCCCGCTTTCCTCGTCCCACTTCCCTCGTCCAGGATGCCCGTAGGCAGCGCCAGCTGGTCATTTACCGAAGACGACTTTGGAGCGATCACCAAGTCGTTGCAGCGTTTTCTGAGCGACAGCAACGCGCGGTGCGCGCTGCTCGTCGACCGCACAGGCCAGCTGGTTGCGACCGTGGGAGAGCAACCGAAGTTCGATGCAACGACGTTCGCCACGCTCACGGCGGCGGACTTCAGCGCCAACGACCAACTCGCGAAGCTGATCGGTGAAAACGATTTCACGTCGCTGTTCCATCAGGGCGAGAAGGAATCCATGTATCTCGCCGACGTGGCGCGGCGCGTCATCCTGGTCGTCCTCTTCGACAACCGAACCACCCTCGGGCTGGTGCGTCTCAAGATGAAGGAGGTCGTGGCGGAGCTGGCGAAGCTCTTCGAGGAAGTGTTCAAGCGCGGTGGCCCCGGTGGCTCGGCCAAGGGCATTCTGGCCGGCGCCGACGACGAAATCGACAAGCTGTTTCAATAGGAGACGCAGCCATGTCGATGATCAACTACGCGTCGCGCGAGATCAACTGCAAAATCGTGTACTATGGCCCCGGCCTCGGCGGCAAGACCACGAATCTGGAGCACGTGTACGGCAAGGTGACGCCCGATACCCGCGGCAAGCTCATTTCCCTGGCGACGGAGACCGAGCGCACGCTGTTCTTCGACTTCCTTCCCGTCGACCTCGGCAGCATCCGTGGCTTCAAGACGCGTTTTCATCTCTACACCGTGCCGGGTCAGGTCTACTACAACGCGAGCCGCAAGCTGATCCTGAAAGGCGTCGACGGCATCGTCTTCGTCGGGGACTCCCAGATCGAACGTATGGAGGCCAATCAGGAGGCCATGCAGAATCTTTACGACAACATGGCGGAGTACGGCTACGACCTGACGAAGATGCCCTTCATCATCCAGTACAACAAACGCGATCTTCCCAACGCGGCGCCGATCAAGGATCTCCAGGCGGCGATGAATCCGGGCTGGGAAGTCACGGAGTCCGCGAAGCAGCACGAGACCCCCGACCCGTTCCACTCCGGTGAGAATCTGATCGAGCGGGTGGACGGCGTGTGGATCGAGCGCGCGCCATATTTCGAGGCCGTTGCCGTCACAGGCGAAGGCGTCTTCGACACACTCAAGGCGGTTTCGAAGCTGGTGCTCAAGTCGCTGGCGTAACTGCCGGCAATTACGAAGTCGGATGAATCTTCCCAACGGCCTGACGGTCGCACGAATCATCGTGACGCCCGCTATCGCGGCGCTGCCGTTCGTGGACAGCTCCACCATGCGGTTCGGGGCGTTCCTGTTGTTCCTCGCCGCCGCGATCACGGACTGGTTCGACGGCTACCTGGCGCGATCTCGCAAGCAGGAGACGGACCTGGGACGGATTCTGGATCCGCTCGCGGACAAGCTGCTGCTCGTCGGGACGTTCGTTCCCATGTACTTCCTCGCGCACGAATACCCGTTCCGCACGCCTGCCGGGGAGTACGATCTGCCGTGGTGGGTCGTGGCGATCATCCTTGGGCGCGAGGTGACGATGACGTGGTTCCGCCAGTATGCATCGAGGCGGGGCGTCGTGATTGCCGCCATCTGGCCGGCGAAATGGAAAACGGGGATCCAGCTGGTGTGGTCGGGGGCCGCATACTTCTGGTTCGGCGTCGCGACGCTGATGGGCGAGCGCGGATGGACCGGACCGATCTCCCGGACGATCGGTGAGATTTGCGGCACCGTCGGCGCGGCCTCGATGCTGCTGGCCATCGCCCTCACGCTGTACTCGCTGTACGTGTACATGA
>JBOHTL010000446.1:0-5528 GCA_050733735.1 Gemmatimonadaceae bacterium | reverse complement strand
GACAGATCCTTGTAATGCCAGAGGTCGAACACCGCCTTGTCGCGCAGCGAGTCGGAGGGCAGGGTGTCGATCCGCGGTCCCGCGACGCCGAATGTCACGCCGGTGCCCGCGCGCGTGAACCCAACGTTCGCCGTCTCGGCGACCCGCATGTCGCCGCCGACCTGCGCGGACGTCACGACCGGCCGCGCGGTCATGTCGCGCTGCGACGCGACGTACAGCGTGAATTGGGCGTCGTCCTGTCCGAACTCGTCGCGGTTCGAGAGAAACGCGAACTGGCTGCCCGAGCGATCGACGGCAATCTGGCTGTAGTCACCGCGACCAGACAGCAGCGTCGACTTCGCGCCGGATGAGAGATTACGAACGAAGACGCCGTCCGTCGTCGAGTCCCGCGATACGACCGAATACATGAACACTGTGGCGCTGTCGTCGAAAGCGTAATCGAGCACGTCGGCCAGACGCTCTTCCGCGCCCGTCGTC
Organism: Gemmatimonadaceae bacterium; assembly: GCA_050733735.1. Classification (GTDB taxonomy): domain Bacteria; phylum Gemmatimonadota; class Gemmatimonadetes; order Gemmatimonadales; family Gemmatimonadaceae; genus DASPMP01. The sequence continues at coordinate 5,051 of JBOHTL010000446.1, read as the reverse complement.
AGGTTGCGGAGCACGATCGGGTTGCCGTACCGGCGACGCGGGCCTGCCGCGCGGTTCGTCTCACCGCTCGCGGCACCTCGCGCGGCGCCTGTCCGCGATGAGTCATTCGGCGTGGAATCCGTGACCGCATACGCCATCCACCCGCCGCCGCTGCGCGGCAGACGGAACGAACGCACGCGCTCGATTCGCGTGACGCTGCCGTCTGCCAGCCGCACGATCGCGAGGTCGGATCGGTTGGCCGCCGACGATCCGCGGCGGCTCGCCCCCCGCTGGCGGGAGGTCCGCTCGAACTCCTCCTGGTCCGGATACACGAGCGCGATCGCGAACCGACTGTCGGCCGTCACCTGTGCCGGCGCCACGGAGGGACCGCTCGGCTCCTCCTCCGGATTGCCGCCCCTCGGCCTGAGCCCGCCCGGAGTGTTGTTCGGCCTGCCGAGGTAGCCGCGTGGGATGCGATACTCGGTCGACGCGCTTGTCGAACGAATGACCAGCTCTCCGTCGCCGACCTGCGGCGCCAGGGAGTAGACAGCCCATTTGCCGTCGTTGGTCAGCGTCGCGCCGCTGATGGATTTCCAGATGTCCCAGTCGGCCTGTGTCAGTGCGCGTTTCTGCCCCGACAGGGCGCCGGGAAAGAGGAAAAGCGCGAGGAGAGTGAGTTGGCGAAGTGCTTTCATCGGAGGCTGCCGGTGAAGTGGGGGGGGGTCTCCTAAACTACGGCCGTGCGCGAAGGGACGCTGGACTACCCTGGAAAGGTCGCGGAGAACATCGGTTGTGCGACCGCTGATCCGGATTCGCCGTTCAGCAGGATGACCGTGGTGAGCTGGATGTCGCCGGCCAGCGACGCGGCGACGGTGCAGTACTTCTCGATCGACAACGCCATCGCGCGCTCTGCCGCGGCCCTCTCGATGCCCGCGCCGTGAATGGTGAGCGTGATCTCGAGGCTCATGACCCGGCGCGGATACTCGGCGCGCCGCACGGCGATGACGTCCACCTCCATGCGCTCGACGGGCGTGCGCTGCTTCGCGAGGATGTCCACGACGTCGCTGGCGGCGCAGGTGCCGAGTGAGCTGAGCAGGGTCTCGACGGGGGAGGGCGCCTGCTTCGAGTTGCCGTCGATGAGGTGTTTGCGGTCGTTGACACCCGCTTCATATAGAAGTCCGCCCTTCCAGACGGCATGTGAACGCGCGACGGGGTTGCCAATCGAAGCTCGTTCGGGAGGCGGAGGATTGACGGACGGTGTGGTCATGTGAGGATGAATTGAGTCATGAGATGCGCGTGCCGTCGGGCACGTGGCGGTCGGGCATCAGGAGGATCACGTCGCCCGGCTGCGGCACCGCGCCCAGCACGAGCACTTCGCTTTCGAATCCCGCGATGCGCCGCGTGCCGAGATTCACGGCGGCGACCACCTGCCGGCCGACCAGTTCTTCCGGCGTGTAGTGCGCGGTGATCTGTGCACTCGACCGTTTCAGCCCAAGCTCGGGACCGAAGTGGATGGTGAGCTTGATCGCGGCTTTCCGCGCTTCGGGAAATGGCTCGGCGCTCGTCACTGTGCCGACTCGCATGTCGAGCGCCACGAAATCGACACCGCTCATCGGGCATTCACGCTTGAGCCGTCACTCGTCCTTTCCCGGGACTCGTCACTCGTCCGCGCGCGCGCGTCCAGCCACTCGACAATTTCCGCTGCGGGTGCTTCCCAGCCGGGCTCATTGATGATGTGGTGCGCGAAGTTGTCGTACTCGCGCAGCTCCGCCCGGTATTTCCGCGCGATGGCGCGCGCGACGCGCGGAACCACGAACCTGTCCTCGCGTCCGGTGATCACCAGAACCGGCGCCGTGATCCGCGGCGCATGCACCGCGTGCGCACCGAACGCCATCTCGAGCGCGGCCCGTCCGCTCTCGGGAACGAGACGGCGATACTCGTCGTCCGCCTGCGCCGCCGGCGTGCGATTGAACATCAACGCGTCCGCGTCGTCGCGGCTGGGGAACATCGGCTGCATGAACAACAGCTCCTTCAGGTATGTCACCAGTCGCCGAGCCAGCTCAGCGCTCAATGCCGGAATCCAGCGCGGAGGCGCCGCGCCGATCAGCACGAGCGCGCGCCCGACACCGCGCTCGCCCACTTTCTGCGCGATCAGTCCGCCCATCGAATGGCCGATGATGATCGGGGCGGGCAGGGTGCGCGCGACCTCGAGCGCGTCGTCCACATAGTCGGCGACGGAAACCTTGCCGACGTCGGGAACCCTCCGGCTGTGATGATGTCCGCGCAGGGTGAGCGCGTGACTCTCGTAACCATGACGCGCGAGCAGTGACTGGTACGGCTCCCACATCCAGCCGCCGCCGAACATCCCGTGGATGAGAAGGATCGGAGGCTTCGAGCTGGGCACCGACGGCCGCACGACCGTCACGGTGAGCTCACCCACGCGCGTCTGTTGCGGTGCCACCAGTCCTCCGGTTGAGAATGTGTCCGACGCCCGCGAGAATACCGCGATGCATCCGCCCATGGAACGTTACTCGCGCCACGTGCTGGTGTGCACCGGCGGGTACTGCTCGCCGAACCGCGGAGGACGCGAGCTCTACGCGCTGCTGCCGTCGTTGCTGGAGCGCGAGGGGTTGCTGTTCGGCCCCGGACGCGTGAAACGCGGCGAGACGCCATGCCTCGGCGTGTGTGTCGGCGGCCCGATCGTGGTGGTGTATCCCGAGGGCGTGTGGTACGGCGCCGTGACGCCGGCGCTGCTCGACCGGATCGTGGTGGAACATCTGCGCGACGGTCGCGTCATCGAGGACTCGGTGTTCTTCCGGCTCTAGCGCTGCCCCTTCGTTCGCATCAGCCCGGCAATCGCGCGATCGTCGTCCGCTTCCACCTTCAGTGCCGCGATGACGTCTTCTTCCGAAGCGCCCTGCACATGCTTCAGTGGCGGCGGCGTTCCTCCGTCCTTCTCACGCGGCGTTCCCGCCCGCCGATCGACATCGAGCACCGCGCTCACCGGCGTGACGCCGGGCGCGCTGGTCCGCCGGATCCGGACCTCCGGACCGTGGGGCATCTTGCGGCGGTACAGGATCTCGTCGCCCATGGGACGTGAAATTGGCGTCACGCGTCCAGCCGTTCAAGCAGCCATTGCGCGAAGCGCGGCGACGCGATCTTCGGTCCTGGGATGCGTCGAGAACATCGTGGCGATGCCGCCGATCGCCTGCAGCGGATTCACCTGCGCGAGCGGCGCGGCCGCCGGGGCCACGTCCATGGGAATGCGCTTGGCGTACGCGTCGAGCTTGAGCAGCGCGTTCGCGAGCGGCATCGGCTTCCCGCTGATCTCGGCGCCGACGCGATCCGCCTTGAACTCACGCTGACGGCTGATCGCTGCCTGGATGATCATCGCGGCGATCGGTCCGAGAATCATCATCGCGATTCCAGCGATCGGGTTGTGTCCTTCGTCGTCACTGCCGCCGGCGAAGTATGCGAGGTGGCTCAGCATGCTGATGGCGCCGGCCATGGTGGCGGTGAAGGTCTGGAGCAGCATGTCACGATTCCTGATGTGCGCCAGCTCGTGCGCGATCACCCCCTCGAGCTCTTCCTTCGACACGAGGCGGGTGATGCCTTCGGTCACGCACACCACGGCGTTCTCCGGATTGCGCCCGGTCGCGAACGCGTTGGGCTGCTCGTGTGGCGCGATCGCCACCGTCGGCATCGGCAGACCGGCGCGCTGGCGCAGGCGGTCCACCATCTCGTACAGCTCGGGCGCCTGCGCCGCGGTCACGACCTTCGCACCGTACATGCGCAGGACCATCTTCGACGAGTTGTAGTACATGAAGAAGTTCATGGCACCGGCGAATACGAGCGCCATCACCATCCCGCTCTGCCCGCCGAAGTAGCCGCCAATGGCCGCGAACAACGCGGTCATGCCCGCCATGAGCGCAAACACCTTGATGTTGTTCATCGCGAATTCCTCGAGTTGTAACCCGGATATGCGAAAGGCGAGCCCCCCGCGACCCGGACCGTTGCGTCCGCCATCGCGAAGGTCTCGCCCGGTCAACGACTTCGACCCGAACGCACCGTGCGGTTGCCCGCAGTCTTGACGATGCGCTCGCGCGGCAACGTGCCGCGGTGCTACTCCCCTTCTCAGGCCTGAATCTAGTGGCCGAAGTTTCGGTATTGTACTGGCGGCTTCACCACTTGTCGTTCGCTTCGGCCGTGGCCGACGGCTAACTTTGCCGGCGATGTCTGAAGCCTCCCGCCGCTACCTGCTCGAGAAGGCCCGCCAGCTCATGATGCCCGACCTGTCGGCGCCCGCTCCCGATCCGGCCGATGATTTGCCTCGGCTCACCACCGCCGCCATCCAGAAAACTCGTATGCCACGTTCGCGCGAACGCATCATGGAAAACCTCGAAACCATGTACCGCGAGGCCTTCGAGCGCTCCAAGGCGACCGGCGACGAGCATCAGATGGCGACGCTCGATTTTGCGTATCGTCGCGAGCAGCTCTATCTGGAGATCCTGCTCGACATTCGCGAAGCCGCGGACAGGCGTTAAGAGTCCGGATGGTCTCAGGCGGCGACGCGCGCTGCGCTCCTCCTGCGCGGGACGCTCGCTCCGCTATTCGCGCCGCTCGCTTCGCTTCGGCGCCGACCCAGCTGGCGCTGGGTACCCCGGCGCCTCAGAGACCCGCTCAGGAGCAGTCCAGCGCGTGTCGCCTTTTCGAGCAGCCGACATGCTCTGACGCGCGATCGCTTGAGCGGCGGCGGAGAGGGCGGGGCTGCTTCGAGCGCGCTCTCTGCGGCGACCGGGTACCCGCGAAGCGGGTGGGCGCCGAAGCGAAGCGAGCGGCGCGAGGAGCGCAGCGAGCGTGCGCGCGAGGAGTTGCCCCGCCCTCCCAGCCGCACCCGTTCTCGCCGGCGAGAATGCTCAATCGGTTTCGGAATCCGGACGCGGCTTGCGCGAGAACACCGTCCCGAAGATCGATCCCGTGCGAGCCGCCTCGGGGCGCATCGGCTCCGGCGCCTCTTCCGGCTTCGGCCAGATCAGCGACGCGATAACCGACAGGAACAGCGTCCCCAGCAC
>JBOHTL010000445.1:0-4779 GCA_050733735.1 Gemmatimonadaceae bacterium | reverse complement strand
CCGTCCGGCTCGAACGTACGCCGCGTGTGAATGACCAGCACGCCACAATTCGAGTTCAGGGTGCTGTACTTCGCGGGCGTTTCGGCCGGACTGCGATAGAACTCGATCGCCTCGATCGCCGAGACTGGGATGCGATCGAGATTTGGCACTTCGTCCATCTGACGGCCGAGGAATAACGGCATGTTGTCCAAATACACCTGCGCGTAACAGGCGCAGCGCTTCCCCTGGAGCCTGTCGAGTTCCGACTCCCCATCGAGGTCGTAACAGCCACCACCAGCACGCCCACCTCGCGAGGCGGACAGCCATGCCGTGAATCCCCTGGAGCCGCGGACGACGTTGGTTCCGCTCACTTCCGATAGTACCTCCGACAGACGGCGACTTTCCTGTTTCGCGAGCATGTCACGTGTAAGGAACTGCCCCAGCCCGATGCGCCGATGTTCGTCGAAGCTCGGAAGCTCCGCGCGCGCGCTCACTGCGACCGTGTCGAGCTGCACCACGCGGCTGAGCAGCACCCGACGCTCCACGGTTTGACTCGCCGCGAACGGGACCCGCAGCGTCAGCTGCTGGTAGCCGATGCGCCGCACGGAAACGTCATGCGTTCCCGGGGGCACGTTGGAGATTCTGAACCTGCCCTGCGCATCAGTGAACGCCGTGCGCGAGACCGCGGGAAGCAGCACCTGGACGTCCGGAATCGCGGCGCCGTTCACGTCGGACATCACGGTCCCCGTAAACACCGCATTGCGCAGTGAGTCCATGCTGAGGACGACATCGGCCAGCGCCAGCCGTTTTCCGAGGGGTATGCGCGCGCTCACGGGCGCCGAGTTGCCGCTGTCGGACTCCGCGACCAGCATGATCTCGCGGTCGATGGGCGCACCGCATACGTGGAACCGGCCACGCAGGTCGGTGGTCGCGTTCAGCACGCGCGACATCTCGACGAGTACGCTGCCGTTACGCCTGTACTCCTTGTACATGGCGACGACCTGCACCCGCGGCGCGCCGACCGAGTCGCGTTGCCGCCATACGGTGCCAGCAACGATTCCGCCGCGCGCGTCGGGACACAGCCGCGACATCACCCGCGCCAAGTCCGGCAGGATGATCGTCACCGGAACCGGATTATCCGTCACTGTGACGTCGGCGGTTCGATTGACACCCACGGCATCCAGCTCGGCGGTCGCAGCCTCGATCGTATACCGGCCCGGCAGGAGGTCGATCAGGCGGAAGCGGCCTGTCGTATCGGTCGACGTCTGGAGCCCGGTCCCGCGCACCAGGACGTGCGCGCCGGACAGCGGACGTTTCGTGACCGAATCCTGCACGACGCCCGTGATCGACAGCGGCACTGACGCGAACAGGGTGTCGTTCCCCTGTGTCACGAGCGCGAGCACGCCGCCTTCCTCCTCGATGTCGTTCACGACCGCGTAGGCGCTGCGCGAGCTGAGGCCGAAACCGGACACCGCCTGCGTCCGCTGCTCGACGATCGGCATGCGGATGCTCCAGCGCGATACCATCCAGGCGTCATTCCGCAGTCGGGCGAACTCCACCGCGCCGCCCGCGCCCGCGTCCTGGAGCTCGGCCTCGACGTTCTCGTATTGAAAGTCGAGTCTCCGCAGCTCCGAGCTGGCGCGATCGAGCCAGATGATGCCGCCGATCTCGGGAACGCCGCGCCGTTCACGCGTCGGCTGAAAGGCGAGGCCGATGCGTGTCCGGTCGGACTCCGGCGCGATCCGGAAGCAGTGGTCGGCCAGAAACTGGTCCGACAGAAGAATGTCGATGTCAGGCGCGTAGTAGTTCAGCCACCCGCGCGAATCCGTCGCGATGTATCCCAGTCGTCGCAGGCTGTCCAGCGGAATGGCGCGCCATGCACGTCGTGTGAACCCGGTCAGCACCCGCGCGTGGTGCGACAGGATGTCGCCGTTCTTCAGGCGTGAGGTCCGCTCGTAGCTCACGATCCGCGCGTTCATGGATTTCGAGCCCGCCGCGATGCGCGCGGCGGTGAGCGCGGTACGCGCCTGCTCCCAGATGGCGAACGTCGCCCGGGCATCGCTCAACGCCTCGCAGCTGTTGCGTCCCACGACCCGGACGGTGTCGAGCGCCACCGGCGCGCCCGCGTGCAATGGCAGCAGCGTGACATCGGCTCCCTGCGCCAGCGTGAACGTCTGTGATGTCGCTGGGCGGAACCCAATGCGCAGGGTACGAACGCGAAACGCACCCGGCGCCGGACTGGTGAGACGGTACTGGCCGCGCCCGTCGGTGAACCCCTGCGCCACGGCGCCATCCGCGGCGTCGAGCAGCTGCACGACCACCCCAGCGGCTGGCCGGCCGGTCGCCCGGTCGACGATCTCGCCCCGTACCGTCTGGGCGTCGAGCACGCGCGCCGCTGCAAGAACGACGACGAGAGCCAGCGCCCGCCCGACCACTGTCATGCGCACCTCCTCCCGATGACCGGATTCTGGCGGCACTGGCGGCCGGCGTCGAGTGCGCGTCCATTAAGATTCGATGTCGTCCGACCGGTTCCGACCCTCCCGAATCGCATGCTCGCCTCACTGCTGCTGGCCCTCGCCGCCGACTCCACGTCGTTCATCCGTTTCAACCAGGTTGGCTACCTCCCGGACGCGCCCAAGGTGGCGGTCGTGTGCTCGCTCGATTCCGTGCGCCTCGCGACGTTCACCGTGAAGAACGCCCGCGGCCGTGTCGTGTACGGTCCGCGGCCGGCGGTCGCATCGGGGTCGTTCGCGGCGTGCGTCGAGACGCACCGCCTGGACTTCACCGCCCTGCGCGCCCCGGGGCGCTACACCATCGAGGCGGGTTCGGCCACGCCGGTCACGATTCGCATCGCCGCCGATGCATTCGCGGGGGGCGCCGACACGGCGCTCTACTACATGCGCCAGCAGCGAAAAGGGTGGAACCCGCTCTTCCGCGACTCCATCCACCGCCTCGACGGCAACGTGGTCGACGACACCGGCGGCGTCATCAGGTTCGTGCGCGTGACGGGCGGCTGGGCCGACGCCTCCGATTTTCTGCAGTACGTCGCCACGTCGGCCACCGCGACCTACATGATGCTCGCGGCGCATCGCGATCATCCGCGTGCCTTCGCGGACCGCTTCGACGCGCGCGGGATGGCCGGCCGGAACGGCGTCTCCGACGCGCTCGACGAAGCGCGCCACGGTCTGGACTGGCTGCTGCGCATGTACCCCGGCGGCGAGGACATGTACAACCAGATCGCCGACGACCGCGACCACGCGTACTTCGACCTCATGGTGAACGACACGTCGGACTACGGCTGGGGGAAAGCGAAGGAGCGCCCCGTATATCCGTGCACCGGTCGCCCCCAGGGGCTTTTCCAGCACAAGAACCGCGCGGACGGCTTTGCGTCCACCGCCGGGAAGTATGCGTCCGCGTTCGCGCTGGCCTCGCAGGTGTTCTCACGCAACGCCGCGTTCGCTCGTACGCTGCGTGAGCGCGCCATCGCCGCATACAACCTTGGCCGGAAATATCCCGGCGCCTGCCAGACCGCGCCCGGCGTGGCGCCGTATTTCTACGAAGAGGACAACTGGGTCGACGACATGGAGCTCGCCGCCGCCGAGCTGTTCGCGCTCACGAAGGACACCACGTACCTGCGGCAGGCACTGGAGTACGCGAACCAGGAACCCGTGACGCCGTGGATGGGACAGGACACCGCGCGCCACTACCAGTGGTTCCCCTGGCACAACAACGGGCACTACGCGCTCTGGCGCAGCGCTCCGGCGCGTGAGAAAACGCTGATGGCGAGCTATTACCGTCAGGGACTCGAGGCGGTGATCGCGCGCGCCGACAACGGCTTCCGCGTCGGCATCCCCTTCATCTGGTGCTCGGCGAACCTCATGACCTCGTTCGCCACTCAGGCCATGCTGTACCGTCGCATGACGGGAGACAACCGTTTCCGAGAGTACGAGCAGGCGGCGATCGACTGGCTCTTCGGGACGAATCCGTGGGGCACGTCGATGATGATCAACTATCCCAGCGGCGGCGTGTGGGCGCGCGATCCGCACTCCTCGCACGCCGACCGGCTGGGTGTACACGTGATCACCGGCGGCCTGCTCGATGGACCGGTGTATCGCTCGATCTATCAGAATCTCCGCGGCATCGCGCTGCACGATCCCGACGAGTTCGCGCGGTTCAATACGGGATTCATCGTCTACCACGACGACATCGGTGACTACTCGACGAACGAGCCGATCATGGATGGGACGGCGAGTGTGGCGTACCTGCTGTCGGGCCTGAGCGGCGTTCTCGGCCGGCGGCCGTGACGTGGACATACGGCCGCCGTGTGTTCTCGGCGCCGGCTTCGCCGGCGGTGAGCGGACAGCAGCACGTGCTCGCTCACCAGCGACCGAAGGAGCTGCCGAGAACCGACCGCCGCCGTCAGTCGACATCACGGCGGCGGGCCGAGAACGCATTCAGCGATCGCGTACATCCCTGAGTTTCTCCCTCAGCTCATTTGTGATCGCGTCCGCCGTCAGCCCCACCAGCTGCTCCAGCGCTTCCTGAAACTCCGCCACGCTCACCGTGTGCAGCGTCGCCGCGGTGAAGATCGCGCTCGGTACGTTGGCGGTGCCGATCACGTACGGCGTCAGGCGATCCGACCCGCGCACGTCTTCGCTCCAGATCTCGCGCCCGGTCGCGCGCTCCAGCAGCACCGCCTCGGCGCGCGTGTACAGGTACGTCGCGCGGTTCGAACGCGCGTCTATGCCGAAGGCGCGCATGTTCAGCTCGAGCACGAAGTCGGCGTCGTCCGGCGAATCC
>JBOHTL010000444.1:0-3818 GCA_050733735.1 Gemmatimonadaceae bacterium | reverse complement strand
GAGAGGCGGGAAGCAGCTGTTCCGTGACGTGCTTGCCGAGAGCGGCGAGTGGCTCGGGCTCGGCCTCGCGTCGCTCGCGCCGATCTTCGCGCCGCAACGAATCGTGGTAGGAGGCGGCGTGGCGTCGGCGGGCGAGCTGCTGCTCGATCCCGCGCGCGCCAGCTTCGCCATTCACGCCCCGCAGGACTTCAAGGCCACCGTGGAGATCGTGGGCTCGACGCTCGAAGGCTGGGAAGGGATGATCGGAGCCGCGAGCCAACTCCTCACACCCATGGTCAATGCCCGATAAGGTCGGCCATGAGCCACAGCCACCGACTCGTGGAGTGCACCCACACTTCCTTGTAGACGTACATGTTCTGCGCGGGCCAGTACGGGACGTCGGTTGTGCCGAAGCTCTGCATGCCTACCGGAAGTGAACCGACAAAGTCGCCCGACGACACGCTGTACTGCTGTGCCGAATCGTAGCCTTCGCCGTACATGGTGCTCTGCGAGAAAGGATTCCTGCCCACGACCCACTGGGCCTGGCGCTCGGCCAGGTCGAGTGCCGCGCTGTCGCGCAGAAAACGCGCGGCAGTAGAAAGCGCTTTGGCCTGCGAGAGCAGGACGCCGTAGTTTCCGCGGCGCGCGAACCAGACGGGGAAGACGCGAAGGTACCAGTCCCCGCCCATGGGCTGACCGGCCAGGACCTGATCGCGGTATGCCGTTCGCGTCGCCATGTGCAGCGCGCCGGAATCCGGAATCTCCTTCACCTCGTCGCCTAGGCGGTACACGTAGGCGGGCAGGACGTCGTAGGGCGCGGTAATTGTCGCCGCCTTCTTCTGGTATTCCATGTACAGACGCACGGTCGATTCCCATTCGCGACGATCCGCATGCGTGGGGAAGGTCTCGATGAGCTGGACGAGCGCGACGATCGGCGCCTGGTCATTGCCGCGATGAAACTGATGGAAGATCGTGTCGCGCTCGGGGCCGGTATAAAAAAAGCCGGCGAGAGGGAAGGTCGTACCGACGGGCGTCTTCTGCTGCGACTGCACGATGGTCCGAGCCAGCTCGATCGCTTTCCGCTCGTACACCTGCTTCCGCGTCGCACGAAACAACTCAAGTGACGCGGTGATGCCGATCCCGGCGAGCTCCATCCGTGTCGCGGCGAACGCCGGAGTGTGCCACGTGCTCGGGCCCTCGACACCGGTGATCGCAAAGCTCCAGTCTTCCTCGGCGACGCGGAGCGCGCGCGCGGCCAGTGCCGGATCACTGTCCTTCAACACGCGATACGCAATCGCTTCAGCCGCGGCGGAGATGTAGTTCGCGTTCGGATTGTTCTTCGCCTCGCGGTAGCGATCGTCAGCGTCGCCCTTCCTGTTGTTCGTCCACAGATTGTGTGGCGCAAAGGCGACGCGATGGCCGCCGGGAAACCGGACGCGCATCGTCCAGGCGAGTCCCCATTTCGCTTCCTCGACGACTCGCGCGATGAGCGCCGCGTTGCCGCCAGTGACGCGCAGCCGCTCCGCGAGCGCGAACATGGTGTACGTCGCTTCGCCCGAGTTGATCACGCCCTGCGAGAGGTCACCCGCGTCATGCCATCCGCCGCTCATCGTGATCGTATCGCCGCCGTGAAAGGCGAACCAGTCGAGATGGTCGACGTCGTGTGAGCCCGGAACCGCGAAGCCGCACCGGTTCCCGTAAAAGAAATTCAGGGCCTTCCATATGGATGGCACCCAGACGTCGTCGCCGATGCGGAAGGGACGCGTCGTCCGTTTGCCGGCGCGAACGAGATATGTGCCGGGCGTCGTGATCTCCGTGAAATCGAGCTCCTGCAGCTGGTCGAATCCTGACGGCTGGGTAATGCGCTTGCGCAGAACCACTTCGCCGAGGGCGGTGTCGTCGATGCGAAGCAGATCAAAGGTGGTGTCGTCATTGCCCGTCGCCGCGCCGATGATCGACTTGCTGGCGCGCGCCCGATATCCGGAGTGGCTGTACGCGAAGCGGTCGTGCCGCGGCCGCCACCCGTGGGTCACGTCGGCCTCGACTCTCTGGAGCTCGAGGCGTCCGATCTCGAACGCGACCGTGTCGCCCGGCACCGCGAGCATCTTGTTGACCCAGTAGCCGATCTCCAGCGCTGTCACGCTGTCGCGCGCCAGCGGATCGATCTCCCACACCACCTGCTGCCAGACGCCGTTCTTCAGCGTCACGTAGTGAATGCCTTCGCGATAGTAGCGATCCGGCACTTTCACGCGGCCATCGTTGTGGAGCACGAGCTGGAGCGGGAGCATCGGAAAGCCACGCACGTCGGGTCTGATCCACATCGAGAGGCGGTTGTACGCACTCCAATCGGCGCCGCCGAAGTCGCGACGCAGGTTGACGGACGACAGGCGGCTCCGCGTCGGGGCGGGCGCGTCGCGGAACATCTGGACGTCCACGCGCAGCACGCGCATGTCGCCCATCGCGGGTGCGTCGGGAAAGGAAATCTTCCCGGTTCCCGAGAATCGCCACGTCGCCGGCTCCGTCATGTCGTCCAACACGCGCGCGGCGAACACGGGTTTCCCAAGCCAGGTGAACTCCGCCGAATTCTCGAAGGGGATCGGCATCAGCGGACGCGCCGGCTGAGCGTCGGCGACGGACGAGAGGATGAGCGCGGCAGTGAGCGCGAGGCAGAGTCGCATGCGTATCATTCGGAAGTGTGATGAAAGTCACGTCGCCAGCGCACCAGCCCCAGCGGCCCCGAACCTGCTCCGAACAGGGACTGGTGCGCGCTTCGAAGGTGTGAGCGCGACGAACCAGCCCTAAACGATACTCATCGCCAGGTGTCAGCACCCGTCCGCCGTACGCCCTACAGCGCCACTCCCGTGGAATCGAGCACCGCGCCGCGCTATCTGCGCGGCTGGTGGATTCCCGATCTCGCCTTCTCGGCGATGCGAGCCGCGGTCGGACTTCTGCTCGCGTGGCACGGCGCGCAGGAGCTCTTCGGCGTGATGCTTCTCCCCGGCGTCAAATGGGCCGGCGCGCTCACCGCCTTTTCGCAACCCTGGTACGAGGCGGTCCTGAAGCTCGGGGGTGGGACGTTCCTCGTTTTCGGCTTGTTCACGCGCATCACTTCGCTGGTGCTCGCCGTGGTGGTCGCCGTCGAGCACTTCGCGGTGACCGGACTGCGAATGCACTGGATGTTTCGCGACGGCGAGCTCGCCACGCTCTACATCATCGTGCTTCTCGGGTTCGCGCTGACCGGGTCGGGACTGTTCAGCTTCGACGCGTGGATCGAGCGGCGTCGCGTGCGGAAATCGCGGATGCAGGTGTCGATGTCGCCGTGGATCAGGAAGCAGATCCGGCGGAGAGACCTGACGCGCTGAACGGTGATTGAAGGATTGAAGGTTTGAAAGATTGAAGGATCGAGCGCCCTAAAGCCGTCAAACCTTAATCCTTCAAACCTTCAATCCCCCTCATCACGGCCACAGCCACACGAACACTGCTCCCGTCGCCGCACCATACAGCAGAGCGTCGAGCAGGTTCTTGAACGTCACGCTCCATGCACGACCCCACCAGATCGAATCGGACACGTGACCGAGGCCGTAGGCGATGAAGGCCACGGTCGCGGTGAAGCGGAAGACATCACCGCCCAGAGCGTCGGGACCCAGTGCGCGGCTCGTCAGATACGCCGCGAAGAGGCTCACGACGATCGAGTAGACGAACCACTTCGCCAGCGGTCCTCCCATCCCCGGCATGCCCGCGGGAAGCGCGTTCAGAAAGCCGGCCGGTCCGCGGGTGCGTTTCTCGATGAACGCCGGATCCTTCATAGCCGCGGAACCGCCCTGAGGGTACGGGAAGAC
>JBOHTL010000443.1:0-4430 GCA_050733735.1 Gemmatimonadaceae bacterium | reverse complement strand
GGCCTGCGCGGCGCGGCGCGCGCTGTCAGCCGCCGCGCGCAGCTTGTCGACTTCCGGACCGGTTGTCGTCCAGGTGTCCTTCCTGCCGCGCTCGATGGAGTTCATCCCCATCCGCCAGATATTGAAGAGGAACTGCTCTCTATGGCGCGACGCGACGTCGAGCACAGCCCAGTTGGCGGTGAGCGAGTAATCGATGGACTGGCGGAAATGCCATTCCTGCGGCTCGATCGGCATCGGCAGGTCGCCATCGGCGAACTGGCGGTTGGGAACGAGCGGGATCCGCATCGGCGTCGGATTGCCGATGGTCTCCGTCAGCAGGCCGATCATGTTGTGGAAGTACACCGTCGTGCGCAGTCCGCCGTTCCACCACGTCGAATACCCCGCGCCGGAGCGCATCGTGGAGCCGGGCTTCCCCTCGACGATGAACCGGTTGTGCATCGCCGCGCCGACCAGGTCGATCCCGACCGGAATGAGCGGATCGTAGTTGTGGTTGAACGGATCGCGGAACGGCGGCGCGAACAGCACCGTCCCCTGCGGGCCGGTCTGGTGGTGGTTGTACATGATCTGCGGGAACCACTCCCAGTACAGCAGGTGGTTCATGTTCTGCGTCTCGGGCTGCGCGGACATGTAGAAGTCGCGGTTGTTGTCGTGCCCGATGTACTTCTGGTACAGACGCGGAATCTGTGTGTTGCGACGCGTGGGATCCGACTCCTTCATGTACCAGCTGGAGACCAGCTGCATGCCGTCGGGATTCGCGTGCACGAGGAGGATGATGTCATCGTTGAGAATGCGCATCGTCTCTTCGTCGGTGCGACTCACCAGCTGATAGCTCGTCTCCATGAGCTGGTGCGCGCCGAGGACTTCCGTGGCGTGCAGGCCGCCGTCGATCCAGACGACCGCCTTGCCTTCCTTCGCCATCGCGCGCGCTTCGGCCTCGGAGACTCCCTCCGCGAGCGCCAGCTTGCGCGCGATCTCCTTGTACCGATCCAGCCTGGCGAAGTTCGCCGGCGCGGTGACGATCGCCGCGAGCTGCGGCCGGCCCTCCGCGGTCTTGCCGATCTCGAACACCTGCATGCGGTCCGACTCGGCGTCGAGCTTGCGCCAGTATTCGACGAACTGGTCGTAGGTGGCGAGCCAGTAGTCGTCGCCGATGGTGTGGCCGAAGAATTCTTTCGGTGTGGTGATCTTCCCCTGCGCCTGCGCGACACTTGCGACGAACAGGAGGGGGAGTACGACGGCGCGCCACGCGAGCCGGGAGGAACGACGAAGCATGCGATGTCTCCGGTGAGCGTACGTCTCAACCACTCTAACCATTCAAACCTTCAATCCTTCAATCCTTCAACCGGTCAGCACCCGCGGACCGTCTTCCGTCACAGCCACAGTGTGTTCGAAGTGGGCCGAACGGCTTCCGTCCGCCGTCACGATCGTCCACCTGTCCTGTAGAGTACGCGTCGCGGGGCCGCCGGCGTTGACCATCGGTTCGATCGCGAGCGTCAACCCCGGAACGAGCTTTTCGCGCCGCTTGGGCTTTCCGTAATTCGGTACCTGGGGCTCCTCGTGGAACTCGACGCCGATGCCGTGGCCCACGAGGTCGCGCACCACGCTGAAGCCCGCGCCTTCCACGACGCTCTGCACCGCGGCGCCGATGTCTCCGATATGGTTGCCGACCGTCGCCGCCGCAATCCCCGCTTCCAGCGCGCGTGTGGTCACCGTCAGCAACTTCTCGGTTTTGGGGTCGACCGTGCCGACGGGGACGGTGATCGCCGAATCCGTGAAGAACCCCTTGTAGCCCACGCCGACGTCGAGTGAGATGATGTCGCCTTCCTCGAGAACGCGCTTCTTCGACGGAATGCCGTGGACGATCTCGTCGTTGATCGACGCACAGATGCTGCCGGGAAATCCGTAGAGCCCCTTGAAGGCGGGCGTCGCGCCGTCATGGCTGCGGATGAACGATTCCGCGACCCCGTCGAGGTCGGCGGTCGAGAGGCCGGGACGCACGCTCTCGCGCAGCTTCTCGAGCGTCTGGCGCAGAATGCGCCCGCCCTGCGCCATCAGGTCGATCTCGCGGCTCGATTTGAGCTGGATCACGGAACGGGCGGTGATGCTCAGCGGCCCAGCGCCTTGAGCGCGCGTTTCGTGACTTCTTCCACGGTGCCGACGGCCAGCACCGACGCGAGCCGGGTCCCATTGCGCGAGTACCAGTCGAAGACCGGCGCCGTCTGCTGGCCGTAGACTGTCAGGCGATTGCGAATCGCGTCCGGCTCGTCGTCCTTGCGACGCACGAGCGTGCCGCCGCACTTGTCGCACGTCTCGCCCGCGGAGCGACCGGTGTAGGGCGTCTGACACTTCTCGCACACGGTGCGACCGCTCAGGCGCTGAACGATCTCGTCGTTGTCGATCTCAAAGGAGAGCACGGCGTCCAGCTTTCGCTGGAGCCCCCCGAGCACCTTCTTCAGCCCTTCGGCCTGCGGCACCGTGCGCACCACGCCATCCAGGATCACGCCCCGCTGATACTCCGGTTTCGCGAGCGCTTCGCCGACGATGCCCAGGATCACGTCATCCGGCACCAGATCGCCGCGTTCCATGTACTCCTTCGCCTTCCTCCCGAGCGGAGTGCCGTCGCGCACGGCCTGACGGAGGACGTCGCCGGTGGCGAGCGTAGGAACTTCGAGCACCGCGGCCAGTCTGGGGGCCTGAGTCCCCTTTCCCGCGCCCGGTTTTCCGAAAAGGAGAAGGTTCATGAAGCAAGAGAGAAGTGGTCAGTGGGGAGTGGGAAGATCCCACTTCCCGCTACCCGCTGCCCACTCGTTCAAAATCCGCCGGTCGTCTGCCGTCCACGAAACTTGATCCTGCCCTTTTTCATGAACCCGTCGTACTTCCGCAGAAGGAGGTGCTGCTGCATCTGCTGCAGAGTATCCAGTGCCACGCCGACGACGATCAGCAGCGACGTGCCGCCGAACTGGAACGGCACGTTGATCAGCGTCGTGAGCCAGATCGGAAGCAGAGCGATCAGCGTCAGGAAGACCGCGCCGGGAAGCGTCACCTTGGTGACGATGTCGTCGATGTACTCCGCCGTCTTCGCGCCGGGCTTCACGCCGGGAATGAACCCGCCCTGCTTCTTCAGATTTTCGGCGATGTCGACCGGATTGAAGATGATCGACGTATAGAAGTACGTGAAGAACAGGATCAGGATCGCCGACAGCACGTAGTACGCGGTCGTGCCGGGATTCATGTATTCCGCGAGCTCCTGGAGACGCCCGCTGCCGCCGCCCCAGAACTGCGCGATCGTCGCCGGAACGACGATGACAGACTGGGCGAAGATGATCGGCATCACGCCAGCGGAGTTGATCCGCAGCGGGATGAAGCTGCGCGATGCCTCGCGCATGCGACCCCGCGCCATCGAACGCTGCGGGATCTGGATCGGCACCTTGCGGGCCGCCATGGTCACCGCGACGACCCCCGCGACCACCGCAACCATGATCGCGGTGAGCGCGATCAGGGCGAGCGGTTGAACGGCGCCCGTGGCGAGGAAGCGGAACGACTGCAGGATTCCCGGCCAGATGGACTCCACGATCGAGAAGAAGATCATGAGACTCGCGCCATTCCCCAACCCGCGCTCCGTGATCTGCTCACCGAGCCACATGACGAACACCGCGCCGGCCGTCAGGAAGAACGACATCTGCATGGAGAACGCGAGCCCCGGGTTCGCGACCGCGCCCTGGACGCCCTGCGTGAACAGCGAGAAGCCCCACGCCTGCACCCAGGCGAGGGCCAGCGTCATGTAGCGCGTCCACTGATTGATCTTTTTCCGGCCCTCTTCGTCCTTGTTCATCTTCTCGAGCTGCGGGATGACCGCAGCGCCGATCTGCATGAAGATGGACGCCGAGATGTACGGCATGATGCCGAGCGCGAAAATTGTCGCGCGCGACAGGCCGCCGCCGGTGAAGAGATCGTACAGGCCGAGCAGGCCGCCGCTGGCCTGTTGCTCGAAGAAGCTGAGCAGGGCCGCAGCATCGACGCCCGGCGCCGTGATCTGCGCGCCGATGCGGTACACCAGAAGACACAGGAGCGTGAAGTAGATCTTCTCCTTCAGCTCCGGCGTCCGGAAGATGTTCGCGACCGCCTGCGCCGCGTTGTTTTGCGCCATTCCTACTCCTCGACCTTTCCGCCAGCCGCCTCGATCTTCGCCTTTGCGCCCGCGCTGATCTTCACGCCGCGCACCGTGAACGCCTGCGAAATGTCGCCATTTCCGAGGATCTTCGCGGGGCCCTTGCCGTCATCGATCAGACCCGCGGCCACCAGCGATTCGCGCGTGATCTCCGAGCCGCCGACGTGGGCCAGATCCTGGAGCTTCACTTCCTGATTCTCGACGCGGAATGGGGGCGTGAACCCGCGCTTCGGGAGACGCCGCGTGAGCGGCATCTGACCGC
>JBOHTL010000442.1:0-2418 GCA_050733735.1 Gemmatimonadaceae bacterium | reverse complement strand
GTACGAGGACATCGGCAGGAAGATCGACGAGGCCAAGGAGATGGGTGCCGTCCAGATCCTGATGCAGGGGGGACACAACCCCTACATCCCCTTCGAGTGGTATCTCGACCTGCTCAAGTACATCAAGACGTACCATCCCATTCACATTCACGGCTTCTCTCCCAGTGAGGTGGACTTCTTCGCGAAGACTTTCCGCATGGACGCCCGCGAGGTGATCCGGGAGCTCGTGAAGGCCGGTCTCGACTCGATCCCCGGTGGCGGCGGCGAGATTCTCGTGCAGCGGGTGCGCGATCAGGTCGCCAGGAAGAAGGCGGGCGCCGATCGCTGGCTCGAGATCATGGAGATCGCGCACCAGGAGGGCATGAAGACGTCGGTGACCATGATGTACGGCATCGGTGAGACCCTCGCGGAGCGCCTCGAGCATCTCCAGCGGGTGCGCGACGTGCAATCACGCACGGGCGGATTCACCGCATTCATCTGCTGGCCCCTGCAGCCCGAGAACACGCCGAAGATGTCGCACATGCAGAAGACCGACGCGGTCGATTACCTGCGCACCGTTGCGATCTCGCGCATCGTGCTCGACAACGTCCCCAACCTCCAGGCGAGCTGGGTCACGATGGGGATGAAGATCGGACAGATCGCCCTGCGCTTCGGTTGCAACGATTTCGGCTCGCTGATGATCGAGGAAAACGTCGTGTCGGCGGCGAACACGACGCATCGCACCACGACTGACGAGATGGAACGGCTGATCCGCGACGCCGGCTTCATCGCCGCGCGCCGGCGACAGGACTACTCGATCATTCCGCTCGACGAGCCTGTCGCCGCGTGACCCGCGTCGGCCTGGGATACGACTCGCACCGCTTTCAGCCGCCGGGTCCATTGATCCTCGGCGGCGTTCGCATTCCCTTCGACAACCATCTGCACGGCCACTCCGACGGCGACGCGGTCTGTCACGCGCTCATCGACGCGATGCTCGGCGCGGCGGGCGCAGGGGACATCGGCGAGTTGTTCTCCGATCGTGACCCCGCCAATCTCGGGCGCGACTCCGTCGAGATGCTCGTCGAGGCAGCGAAGCACGTGCGAGAACGCGGATTTGCCGTGGCGCAGGCGGACGTCACGATCATCGCCGATTCG
Organism: Gemmatimonadaceae bacterium; assembly: GCA_050733735.1. GTDB lineage: Bacteria > Gemmatimonadota > Gemmatimonadetes > Gemmatimonadales > Gemmatimonadaceae > DASPMP01. The sequence continues at coordinate 1,284 of JBOHTL010000442.1, read as the reverse complement.
CCGCGCATGGGTGAGCACAAGCCGCTGATGCGGTCCCGGCTGGCGAGCGCCCTCGAGCTCGACGAATCCCTCATCAACGTCAAGGCGAAGACGAACGAGGGCCTCGGCTGGATCGGCCGCGGGGAAGGAATCGCGGCGCTCGCGGTGGTCGCGCTGGACCGCGCGTAGTCGGTCCAGCGATCGCGCGGCCGCACCTCATGCAGTCCCTGCTCGACTGGCTCCTGACGCTGCCGTTGGCCGCCGTCTATACCGTCCTCGGGATCGCCGCCGCGATCGAGAACCTCGTCCCGCCTTTTCCGTCGGATGTCGTCGTCGCCTTCGGGAGCTTCGTGATTGCGCAGGGTGGACGCGGCACCATGCTCGGGGTCTTCCTCACGACGTGGACCGGAAACATCGTCGGCGCGATGCTGGTGTACACCCTCGGACGCCGGTACGGCGCCGAGCGACTGGAGCGGCGGCTGGCAGGCAAGCACGCACAGAGCCGTGACGCCCGCATCCGCCGGATGTTCGAGCGCTACGGCATGCCGGCCGTCTTCGTGAGCCGCTTCATTCCGGGCGTGCGCGCGATCGTGCCGGCGTTCGCGGGTGCGCTCAAGCTTTCGGTGGTCTACACGACCCTGATGGTTGCGACGGCGTCCGCACTCTGGTACGGATTGATCACGATCGTGGCGTTCCGCGTGGGTTCGGATTGGGAACGACTGAAGGCGACCATCACGCAATACGGACGAACGGCCGCGATCGTCGGCGTAGTACTTCTCGCAATCGGGGTCCTGGCATGGTTGATCGCGCGTCGGCGACAGGGAGCGAAATAGAGTCCGACGCGGCGCGCCGGCGCTTCTTCGTCGAGCGCTTCACCGATTTTCTGGGACTCGAGCGCGGATCCGCGGCGCGAACCCAGGAGGCATACACGCGCGATGTCATGCGATTCGTGGACTTCGCGGTCGTGAAGGGCGCGCAGGCGCCGCTCGATGTCACCCCGCGTCTGTTGCGGGAATTCGTGTATCAGCTGAAAGATCTCGGCCTTTCTCCCGCATCCATCAGGCGCAACGTTTCCGCGGTGCGGAGCTACTTCAAGTTCCTCGTCGGCGACGGGATCGTCGCCCGTGATCCGAGCGAGCGACTGGACACGCCGAAGCGATGGCGCACCCTCCCTGAGGTTCTGACCGTCGTCGAGATCCAGAAACTGCTCGCGGCGCCGACGATGGACGATTCCTTGTACTTCCGCGATCGCGCGATGCTGGAGCTTGCGTATGGCGCCGGCCTGCGAGTCTCGGAGTGGATCGG